>JAITKH010000425.1 GCA_031278535.1 Planctomycetota bacterium
CTCGGAAAAAGCGTCCTCCTGGCCGAGAGGGACAAGCTGGGCGGGACTTGCCTCAATCGGGGCTGCGTCCCAACCAAGTCGTTTCTCAATGCCGCCAAGCTCTACCATCACGCCGTGTCGTCCGAGGTTTTCGGGGTGACGGTACAGTCCGCGGCCTTCGACTACGCCAGGATGAAGGCACGCACGGAAAAGGTGCAGGAGACTCTCAGGGGAGCGGTGGCGGGAATGATGCGGCGGCGCAAGGTGGAGATACTCGCCGGCGAGGCGGTTATCCTCGATCGGAATCGCGTCCAGGTTGGAGGGAAGACGTATGAAGGCGCCAACCTTCTCGTCGCCGCTGGCTCACGTCCGGCAATGCCTCCCATTCCCGGTCTCAAGGACAATCCCGCCGTCGTCGACTCGACCGGCATTCTCGGACTGCCCCGCCTGGCCGGCAGCCTTGCCGTCATCGGCGGCGGCGTCGTCGGCATCGAGTTCGCCTGTTTTTATTCCCTGCTTGGCGTCAAGGTTTCGGTTGTGGAAATGCTGCCGCAGATTTGCGGCAATATCGATCGCGAAATCTCCGTGACGCTCCAGAGAAAGCTTGAGTCCAGGGGCGTCGCCGTCCATACCGGCGCCGCCGTGAAAAAAATGGACGGCGGAGAGATTTTTTTCGCCGACAGGGAGGGGAAGCCGCAGACCGTCAAGGCCGACCTGGTCCTGGTGGCTGCCGGCCGGACCCCGAATCTGGAGGGATACGGCCTCGAAAACCTCAATCTCGACGCGGACAGGAGCGGCGTCAGGGTGAACGGAAAAGCCGAGACCAGCCTGCCGCGCGTCTATGCGGCCGGCGACGTCGCCGGCCGCATGCAACTGGCCCACTTCGCCGCCCGGCAGGGCGCGGTCGCGGCGGAGAATATGTTCGGCGGGTCGGCCGTCTGCCGCGAGATCGCCGTTCCCGCCGTGGTGTATACCGATCCCGAAATCGCCGTGGTCGGCCTGACCGGGGAACAGGCGAAGGAACGGGGGCTTGCCGCCCGTTCGCTCAAGATGCCGCTCGGCGCTTCCGGCCGCTTCCTGGCCGAGACCGAGGGCGAGCGGGGATTTGTCAAGGCGGTGCTGGGGGAGCGCGGCGTTCTTCTCGGAATGCATGTCGTCGGCCCCTACGCTTCGGAGATGATCGGCGCCGCCTGCGTCATGATCGAGAACGAGATGCGGGCCGGGGACATCCGGGAACTGGTTTTCCCGCATCCGACCGTGGGCGAACTCATGCGGGACGTGATGTCCATGTGATCCGCTCCGGCGCGGTTTTTAGTGCTGCAGTTGTAAACTGAATTGAGTTTGTGGATGCGTGTCCGCGTTTGGGCGATGCGGGCGAGTTGGCGCCGGTACTGTTACAAGTCAATTCGCGGTTGGGTTCGATATTCAATGGCGTTGCGCCGGTTTTTCATTTTTGCAAGCATATGTTGTTTCAACTGTTATACCCATCACGGATTGGAATTGTGAAAACGATTCCCCTTGGGCGAAAAGCACAATTTCAAGCCGCCGGCAGTATAAAAAAATATTTGACAGGATGGTGACGTTGCTATACTATTCCGAAATCCTTGTGAATATGAAATGATGAAGAAGATACAATCAAAATATTGATATAAATTACTGTGTCCGATAACGTACGCAACATAAAACTTATTATTGGACGCTGGAAAAGCCGCCAAAATCTTCCGCTTGAATAATTTAACTTCTTAATTTTATTAAAATTATATAAATTAGCAAAATAAAGGAATTTTTTCTTTATTCAGAATTTCCCGCCTCCATCGGTTTTCATTGATCGCTGCCTTTCAAGTATGGCGATCCCCGCTTCACTACCCACTACAAATAGTAGGTTTCCAGTTAGCGTCCGATAATAAGTTTTATGTTGCGTACGTTATCGGACATCGAGGACGCTTTTGAAAAATTTGAGGATTTTGCCAAGATTTATCCGGAGTGGCTGAAACAAGGGTATGTTGGCTGCGATGTCAGGCAAAATGCGGAGCCTTGATCGCAGGAGTTGGACAGCGGGATGAACCTAATGTGGGGAAATGAATAATATGGCAGGGGTTGAAACGTGTCGCGGGAAAGGAGAGCGCATGGCTGTCAACTTTAACAAAAAAGGGAGGTTATCCGATGAAGCAGTGCAATTTGTTCCTGATGTAATAAGGAAACTTGCCCGCCGGCCGGGCAACGATACGTTAACGGATGAGATATTTCTGACAATCGAGAATAATTCGTATCTGATGCGGGGTTACGACATGTTAGTAAATACATACAGTAAGAATAGTGTGAATTGTGCCATAGGAAAGGCTGTGAAGCGCATATACGGCTTGACAAATGCCAATGATCGAGGCATTCCGTAGTCCAGGCTCATCAAAAGCTCCCAGCGTTTCAAGTGCGATTGCGGGGATTGTCGGAAGTCCGGGTGCGAAGCTCCCTGGCGAAATTTCCGGCCGATTTGCGGCATATACCCTTCGGAAATATTTTATTAACATCCACATAGAGTAGACTTTTAAGTTTTTGCCCGTAAGATTCCATAAGGGCGATAAAGGCTTACAGGCAATCCAGAAATTTATGCGCACGTTGCAGCTTTCAGAAGACACTGCTTTCATTCCTGAAACGCTAATTTATTGGGTGACATCGACGTGAAATTTCCAAAAGTCCACAGGAAGAAACGATTGCAAAAGCATCTTTACGACTATTTCCCTGATCCGTTTTCCTTTTTCGTGATTGGAGCAGTCATGCCAAGCGCCGCAGCCTTTCGATTCCTGTTTTCCTTCCTGTTCCTGTTCGCCCTTCCGGCCGGCTGCCTTGCCGGCGAGTTCGGGGCGGCCGCCCGGGCGGAGGCGCCGGCTGAAACGGCGGAGGCGGCTCCGCCGGACGCCGGAGCCGAGGCGGTGTACGCGGCCCAGGTCGAGTCCGGCACCAGCTATGTCCCGGACCAAACGGCGGCGGATCAGCTTCAAGCCTACCTGGACGGCAAGAACTGGACGCCAGGGTGGGACGAGGCGAGGAAGCGGTTCTTCGTCCTCGAATACGCTGCCTTCAATCTCGATGATCCCCGTTCCGATCGGAACTTTCTGATCAAGCGGGAAATGGCGGCGAAGCAGGCGGTGCTCCGGGCCAAGGCCGACATCATCCGCTTCGTCAACGGCGAAATGAGCGCCCTGGACCAGATCGACGTTCCCGGGACCGACCTGTACGCGGCCCTGAACCAGGAATACGAGGCGGTCCGCGAGCGATTGAATCGTCAGCGGGAAATCGTGGCGAAGTTCCTGGCCAGCGTCAACGCCTCCGAGGCGAAGGTCCTGGCCGGGGTGACCTTCGACGACCGGGCGAACGCCTTGATGGAGGCGGCGATCAGGCGGCTGGACGGCGAATTCGACGCCGGGTCCATCGAGATTGCCCAGAAGGAGAGATACGAAGAGGCGAAAAGACGATACGAGGCGGCATGGGCCGAATACGAGGGCCTGCGGCTGAAGGCCGAGGCCATGCGGGGCGAGGTCCGGAACGCCTTCTCCAGTTCGGTTTCGGTGCAGGCGAAGATGCCGCTCACCGGGGCGGTGGTCGTCCAGCAGGCGGAGTCGTGGGACGGGGAGGCCGAACAATACCAGGTGGCGGTCCTCCTCTGCTGGTCGGCGGAGTTGGAGAAGGCGGCTCGGGCCGCCCTGTCGGGGGAAATTCCCGAGGCCGACGAAGGCAAGGCCGGCGGCCAGTCGCTTGACGACTGGCTGGCGGGCCAGGACCTTTCCGTCATGGTCGGTCCCCGCCAGTTCCTGGACGATCAGGGCAGGCGGCATTTTCTCGGGGTCACCGCCCGGCCCGCCTCTCCCGACGCCGCGACCGACCGGAACAACCGGACCATAGCCGACCTGTTCGCCGGACAGATGGCCGCCTTCTCGCTCTTCGCCGATCTCGACGCCTTTGTCGAGGCGAGGCAGTTGGCCGAAACCCGGAACAGCGGCGATCTGGAAAAGGCGTCGGATATGGCGGCGGCCGAGACCCTGAGCGAACGGCTGACCCAGAAATTCGAGAAGATGCGGATTCAGGGCTTGGCGCCGCTGCGGCGGCGGACGCTCCGGCATCCCATCACTGCCCAAAACATGCATGTCTCGGTTTATGGCATCAGCCCGGCTTCGGCCGCCACCGCCATGCGGCTGGAACGGCGGGCCGCCCTGTCCGCCATCGCCTTCAACCAGGAACAGGCCTTCCGGAACGCCCGGACCCGGACCTTCAACGCCGCCGTCGCCGGCTCCCGAAACGACCCGGCTGCCCGGAGGGCCGGCGCCCTGGCCGACAAGATCGAAATAGAGGCCGCCAGGAGACGGGCGGCGGGCGACCCGGCTGGCGGTACCGCCGCGCCCGTGGCCGGAGCGTCCATCCCCGCCGCGGCGGGCGGCCGGACCGCTTCGGGTTCGGTGATGGGCGGC
>JAITKH010000433.1 GCA_031278535.1 Planctomycetota bacterium
CATCGCCACCGCCATCGTCCTCACCTACCTCGTGCTGGCCGCCTCGCTGGAGTCGTTCAGCAAGCCGATCTATATCCTGATCACCATTCCCCTGGCCCTCGTCGGCATGCTCTGGGCCCTTCGCCTGGCCGGCATGTCGATCGGGGCCTTCGTGCTCCCGGGCGGGGTGCTGCTCATCGGCATCGTGGCAAACAACGCCGTACTGCTCATCGATCACGCCCAGCAATTGGTGCGCGGCGGCATGGCCGAGGCCGAGGCCATGCTCCGGGCCATGATCCTGGAGTTCCGGCCCGTCATCATGATCACCATCGCCGCCGCCTTCGGCATGTGGCCCTTGGCCGTCGCCAAGGGCCTGGGCAGCGGAATGTCGGTCGGCCTCGGCATGTCGCCGGTGGGCGGCATCGTGGTGTCGGGCGTCCTGACCCTGATCGTCATCCCCGCCGCCTATCTCCTGATCCACCAGCCCAAGAGCGTTTCTAAAGAAACGGACTTCGGCAGTCGTACGGGCAAGGCCACTACGGCTTCAGAATTACCTTAAGCAGACCCGGATCGGCCGCATGCAGCCGCTTGAACCAGGATGCACCCTCGGAAAGCGGGGCGACGGCGCTGATGAAGGAGTTCACGTCGACCTTGCCCGAACCAATAAGATCGAGGCAGGCCGGATATTCGCCCGCCGAGGCGCAACTTCCATACAGGGTGATTTGACGCAGCACCGCCGACTGGAGCGACACCTCCACCAACGGCTTGATGTTGCCGACCAGGGTGAGGGAACCGCCTTTCCGTATCGAGGCTAGGGCAAGCTGGGTGGTCGGGGTCGTCCCCACGACTTCGAAGGCGGCGTCCGCGCCCCGGCCGTCGGTCATGGCCAGCACCTCCTTGATCACGTCGTCCCGGTCCGAACGCAACGTCCTGTCCGCTCCGAAGGATCGGGCCATGTCAAGTTTGGCGTCCACCATGTCCACGGCGATAATTCGTCCGGCGCCGGCGACCCGGAGCATCTGCACGACAAGAAGGCCGATCATGCCGGCTCCGATCACCACCGCCGTGTCGTTCAGGGACAGGTTCGACCGGCGCAGCGCATGGAACGCCACCGACAACGGCTCCACCATGGCGGCCTGCTCGAAAGTCACCCGGTCGGGTACGGGAAACAGGATATGGTGGGGAATGGCCACAAATTCGGCGAAGGCGCCGTGCAGGCGGTAGTCGCCGCAGGAGACGCCGAGGACTTTTCTGTTGTCGCAGAGATTGATCTCTCCCCGGCGGCAGAAAAAACATTTGCCGCAGAAGATGGTGGAGTCGAAGGTGACCCGATCGCCCGGACGGAAGCCGGAAACCGCGCCGCCGACCGCTTCGATGGTTCCCGACGCCTCGTGCCCCATGATGATGGGCGGGATGCGCCGGCCGCTGGAGCCGTCCATGCCGTGCACGTCGCTGCCGCAGATGGCGCACGCCCTGACCCGGACAAGAACGTCGGCGTCGCCGAGGACGGGATCGGGGACGTCCCTGGCGGCGAAGCTGTTGTATTCCTCGAGAACAAGCGCTTTCATGGCGAATCCTTTCCCGCCGGTTATTTCGGGATGTTGATGGTCATCAGGAATTCGGCGTTGGACTTGTGGGTCTTCATCTTGCTGTGGAGGAACTCCATGGCGTCCACCACGTTCATGTCGTTCAGGTATTTCCGGATCATCCAGATGCGGTTCATCTCGTCCGGATGCACGATGCGCTCCTCCTTGCGGGTGCCGGACTGGTTGACGTCGATGGCGGGATAGAGCCGACGGTTGACCAGGCGGCGGTCCAGGTGGAGCTCGGCGTTGCCGGTGCCCTTGAATTCCTCGAAAATCACCTCGTCCATGCGGCTGCCGGTATCGATGAGGGCGGTGCCGATGATGGTGAGGCTGCCGCCGTCCTCGATGTTTCTCGCCGCGCCGAAAAAGCGTTTGGGCTTCTGGAGGGCGTTGGCGTCCACGCCGCCGGAGAGGATGCGGCCGGAATGCGGCGCTACGGCGTTGTGGGCGCGGCCGAGCCGGGTGATGGAGTCGAGGAGGATGACCACGTCCTTGCCGTATTCCACCAGCCGCTTGGCTTTTTCGATCACCATGTTGGCGACGGCGATGTGGCGGGAGGTGGGTTCGTCGAAAGTGGAGCTGACCACTTCGCCCTTGACCGATCGCTCCATTTCCGTCACCTCCTCCGGACGCTCGTCGATGAGGAGGACCATCAGCACCGCCTCGGGATTGTTCTTGGCGATGGCGTTGGCGACATGCTGGAGGAGGACGGTCTTGCCGGTGCGGGGAGGGGCGACGAACAGCGCCCGCTGCCCCTTGCCGATGGGCATGACCAGATCGACGATGCGGGTGGACCATTCGGACGGTTCATGCTCCAGCACCAGGCGTTGGTTGGGGAAGAGGGGGGTGAGATCCTCGAACACCACCTTGTCCTTCAGCGCTTCCGGTTCCTCGTGATTGATGGCCTCGACCCGGAGGAGGGCGAAATAATTCTCGTTATCCTTGGGCGGCCGGATTTGCCCGGAGATGGTGAGGCCGGTACGCATCCCGAAACGCCGGATCTGGCTGGGCGAAATGTAGATGTCGTCGGGGCAGGGGAGATAGTTGAACTTGGGACTGCGGAGAAAGCCGTAGCCGTCCGGCAGCACCTCGATGCAACCCTCGCCGTACAACAGGCCGTTCTGATTGACGCGATTCTTGATGATGGCGAAGACCAGTTCCTGCTTCACCATGCCGGCGATTCCTTCGATCTTCTCCGAACGGGCCAGGCGGCGCAGTTCCGTGACCGTCATGTCCTTGAGGGCGGTGATATGGAGTTCGCCCCGCTTGATCTGATCGTAGATTTGTTCCCGCTTCGCGCCGTGCTGTTCCCGTTGATCCGGCGACAGGCCGGCCACGAATTCCTCGTGCGCCTCCTCCGCTTCGGAATCGGTCATGGGACCGCTGTCGTTATGGGGAGCCGGGACGTAGGCGTCGTCCTCGTCGGGCGGCAACGCCGCCGGCGGCCGGGGAGCGGGCGCGGCGGGAAGGCGGGGTTCAATCCGATCGAAGGGGAGACGGGCGGTTTCATCGCCCGGACCGTTTCGATTCTCGTTTCCGTAACGGGGCTGATCTCCTGCGGGACGCGGTTGATAGGCGCGGCGAAATTGCTGCTGGGAACGGGGCTGGTACCGTTCGTTCGGCGGCTGGTACCGTTCGTTCGGTCCCCCGGCGCCGTATGATCGGGCCGGCGGCTGATATTGATGGTAGCCATAGGATGGCGAACGTTCCCTCGGCGGCGGTTGCGGCTCGCCCCGCTCGGGGCGTTCGGGCTTTCCATATCGTTCGGGTTCGGCCTGCCGTTCCGCAGCCGCCGGTTGGACCGGCGGCGCAGGGGGTGGCGGCGGCTCGGATTCGGCTTTTGCCGGCGTTTTCGGCGCCGTTGGAGTCGGATTGGCATTCGCCGTTTTGGCGGATGCCGACTTTTCCGCCGCCACAGCCGTACTTTTGCGCGGCCGACCCCGGCGTTTCACCGGGGTTTCCGGCATCGGCGCGGTGGAATCGTTTTCGTCGTCGCTGCTCATGCGTTTCCTTTCACGTGGCCGCGGCCGCGGCCGGAATTGTCCATACTCCCCAAACCGTCCTCTTCCGTCCGGAAGCGCATCCTTCCGGACAGGGGACGCCCTCCCCCGATATGCAACCGGATAGTCCGATCCTCCCTGGCCTGGAAAGATCGGGGCCGTCCTCCGCGCCGCCTCCGGCGCATTTTCCGTATTTTCCCGATCCCCATCCCGCAATTGCCGGCGCCAGGGGCGGTATGCCCTCCCGCCGGATTCTTATTCCCGATTCCCGCGCCGCCAGGTTTTCCAGGCGGCCGCAATCGACGCCGCCAGGCCGCCGTTGTCGGCGTCATTCCGGAGTATTGTCAACCGTTCGCCCAGGCCGGCCAACCGCTCCGGCGAAAATTGGGGAACGAGCCGGGCGTCCCGGCGACGCAAGTCCCCGCAATCCCAGCCGCGCCTTCCGGCCCGGTCCAGCCGGACTGAATAGTCCGCCTGGATCAGGACGATGCGATCGCAGTTCCTTTCCATGCCGGCGGCGAGAAGCAGCGCCGCTTCGATAATCGCGTGCCGCCGGCGGGCGAGGCGTTCGATTCGCCGCTCCGTTTCTTTCGCCACCAGGGGATGCACCAAATCTTCAAGCCAGGCCAGCTTTTCCGGATCGGCGAAGGCCAGGCAAGCCAGGCGGCGCCGGGTTTCGTCCCGATTTCCCTCGGCCACGGCGTCCCGGCCCAGCCGTTCCCGCAGTTGTTGCTCGACTTCCGGTCGCG
>JAITKH010000074.1 GCA_031278535.1 Planctomycetota bacterium
TGATGCGGCATTCTGACCCGAAACCGACGACGGGGGTATATACTCATTTGCGCTTGGTTGACGAGGCGACGGAGTTTGCCAAGATTCCGGCTCTCATCCCGATGGTAGGGCCGGACACCGAGACGGCGAAAGCGACCGGAACGGTATGAAGACAACGAAATTTGCCGAAATCCGGAAAATTCTATCGGCAAGGCAACGCTTCCAAAAAAAGAACTCCTTGATAAGAAAGGAGTTGTAAGAGAAATAAATTTGGCGCGCCGGAGAGGAGTCGAACCCCTAGCCTTCAGATCCGTAGTCTGACGCTCTATCCAATTGAGCTACCAGCGCACTCAGCATCCACCCGATCAAAACAACTATACGAAAACAGTAACGATTTTGCAATGGATTTCTCTTTTTTTGTAATAATCCTGGCCGTTGAGCACTACAATGACATGGGATGCTTTTGCAGCCCGCATGATATCCGGGTGTAACGGAGGGAAAACCATGGTACGCGCCAGTTCAGTGTTTCTCGCAACGGTATTCGCCTTGTCCAGCGCCGCCCTGGCCCTGGACGCCAACGATATTATCCTGTTGAGCCGCAATGGAGTGTCGGACGCCGTTATCATCAATATGGTACAAAATCAGGGACTGTCCCGCCCCTTGACCACCCAGGATGTCGTGCAACTCAACGCCAACGGCGTTTCTTCCGAGCTTTTGGAATATCTTACAAGATCCGGGGCAGCGATTGGACAACCCCCAATTGTCGCCTCCCCCGTCCAGCCGCCGGTAATAGTGACGACTGTTCCTCCAACCAGCTATTACTACTCCCACCCCGGATACGTCTATGCCCCCCGTTATTATGGCCCGCCGAGACGCGGCGGATTGTTCTTCGATTTTTCCTTTGGCGGCAGGCGCCATCGCGGCGGTCCTCCTCCCCGTCGTCACGGCGGCCCGCCACGCCATAGGCCAAGGAGACGCTGAGCGAACATGGCAACAGCGAAGCGAAACGATGGAAATGCATTGCGCCGGTTTTTGTTTTTGCAATTGCTGTACAATTCAACTGTTGTCAAAACTCCATATGCAGGCAGTCGTTCCCGGAGGGAAGAGGCAAAACGCGGGTTCCTGATAACAACTGAAACAGCAAAAAGTTGCGAAATTCGAAACCAGCGCGGCGCATTGAAAATATGCCCGCGTCGGCCTGAAAATGTGAAAGCCCCTCCGCTCGAAAAGCACAATTTCAGGCCGAGGGCAAAGGATATTGTAGTTTGCTTCATGAATGATAAAATACCAAACGTTTGGATCCACGACTCTGACGGATGGTTACCGACATGAACGCGATGAACCCTTTTTTTCGTCGGCGCCGGCTATTGGGTGCGATAGTTCTTGTTTTACTGTTAACGGGAGGGGGATTCGGAATTTATGCCCTGTTCCGGGTCCGGGCGTATGAGCAGAAAGTGGCTGCTACGCGTTTTTCGGGAATCAGCCCAACCGTTGTGAAAGATGGCGTGTATCATGGGGAGTATGACGCGGATCTCATTGCGGCCCGCGCCGAAGTCACTGTTCAGAACGGCAAGCTGACCCGAATCCGGTTATTGGATTACCGGCACGGCAGAGGTGAAACGGCACTCGCGATCCTTGATGAAATGGTGCGCCGTCAACGTCTTGATGTGGATGTAATTGCCGGGGCGACCAATTCTTGCATAGTGATTCGAAAAGCGGCGGAACTCGCCCTGGAATCGGCTCGCTCCCGTGACGGCTGACCTGGGTGTTTACCATTCTTTCAATAACAGGCGGCGTGGCATTCAATGAAAAAGGAGTCCGTGATGATTTTTCCCCCGAAAACTGTCAGGCGCAAGGCATTCCTTGCGGCAATGGGCGCTTCCCTGTTCATCCTGCTTGACGTGTCGGGCGCCCAAGCCCTTGATTCAAGCGATGTGAAAAATCTGATTCGGAACCGGGTCCCGGAGGAGACGATAATCAATATCGTCAAGGCGGACGGAACGATCTTTGTCACGCTCGAGGAAGCGGACGAGTTCCGCGCCATGGGCGCCTCGGAAAACCTGGTGACGGCGCTGCGGCCCACGCCCACGAGCGCTCCGCCGATCGGGACGCCCGTTTCCGCGCCCCCGGCGGCAATCCAGACACTGGAGGCCGGGCAGGCGGTCGTTGCCGTTCCAGCCTCCCCACCCGCCGCCTATCCGCCGCGCCAGGATAAGGAAGGTTGGCTTGCCATCTCCAACCACGATTGGATTCCCTATTATGTATCGGTAAATGTGGGCGACAAGAGGATTTTTATCAGCCGCCACGGTGCCGGCGGCGCCCCGGTCGAATCGGGGCAGAGCATTGCCCTTGCCCTGCGGAAAGAGGAATACAGGCTTTATGGCGACAGCGGCCGTGATCTCAAAATCAAAATACGGGAGGGCGAGACCACCACGTTGTCCTTCACTCCTTTCGGCCTGGCCGGAAATAGCGGCATGACGGGAGTTGCGACGGATCGGGAAAGGACGCGATCCGAAACGCTTTTCGACATGTACACCCCCCCGCCAGCCGTAATTGTACAGGAGCCGGCGCCGATCATCATCCAGGAAGCGCCAGTCTATGTCGTTCCCGGTCCCCCGCCCTATTATTACCATCGTCCGCCTCCCCCGTTCTTCCGTCATCGGGGCAGACGCGGAGGCGGGGGATTGTATTTCCAATTCGGCCGTTGAAGTCAGGCATCGCGCCCGAGTTGGACGCTTCTGTCCCGCGCCGCCCTCAGCGCTTCGATCACCGTTTCGGCAAACCTGCCCGCGTCGAAAATTCGAAGCGCCTCGGCGGTGGTGCCTCCCTTGCTGGTGACCCGGGACCGCAAATCTTCCGGATCGCCTCCGCGAGCCAGCATTTCCGCCGCGCCGCGAAGGGTATTCACGGTAAGCAGTTTGGCCGTATCGGGGGAAAGACCGACAGCGACACCGCCGGCGATGAGCATTTCGGCAAAGCGGAAAAGATAGGCCGGACCGCTGCCGGAAAGGGCGGTTACGGCATCAAGTTGATCTTCCGGCAATTCTATCGCCGTGCCGGCGGCGGAAAAGAGGGCGCTGACCATCCGCATCTCGGCGTCGCCGGCTCCAGGTCCCCGGGACAGACAGGACATGCCGAACCCGACCAGAAGCGGGGTATTCGGCATGACGCGGACTATTTTTACTCCTGGCGCCAGAAGATTCTCCAATGACCGGGTGGGAACGCCGGCAACGATGCTGATCGCCAACGTTCCCGCCCGGATCGCCGGCCTGACGCCGGTCGCCGCCTGCTGCAGGCTCTGCGGCTTGATAGACAGGAGGACGGCCTCGCAGCCCGCCGTCTCGGTGACGCTCGCCGGCCTGAATCCAAGCGACGCGAAAAGCGAAAGTCGTTCCGGAAGGGGGTCGTAAGCCAGAATCCCATCCGGAGCAATCAGGCCGGCGGCAGTCACTCCTCTGGCGATGGCTTCCGCCATATTGCCGGCTCCGATGATGCCAAGCCTTTTTCCCGCCCAGGGATTGTCCGGCATGCCTGCTCTTTCCTTTCTGCCGTTTTGTTCCGACAACCGATGCCCTTGTACCGGTTTTTCCACAAGAAAAACATCCTCATACGCATCGCAATGGTCAAAAACACGCTGCGCCATCCGACAATGGGGGAAACAGAAGCAAATGCGGCGCAATTTGACAGCAGGTTCCCAGGGCGCACACCCCTGCAAAATCCAAATCAAAGATGCGCACTTTGTGGGCCACTATAGTTCTCCACCAAAAACCGTCAGGGTGATCGTGGGGAGAACCTCGTCCAGGTTTGCCTTGGACACCAGGATAATGGGAACCATGACCTCCTTGGGTACCGTCTCCCCCTTGAGATGCCGGATCAAGGTTTTCCCGGATTCGGCTCCCATCAGGTAGGGCTGCTGCATGCCCACGGCCAACAACCTGCCGTCGCGAATGTACTCTATGAATTCGGGCATTCCGTCAAACCCGAAGAGCATGACGGTGGAGCCCATGCGCGAGGTCTGAATGGCGCGCACCGCCCCGACCGAAGGGGCGTCGGAATGAATGAAAAGGCCCTTGATATCCGGGTTGGCGGTCAGCATGTCCTGGACATATTTGAATGTCTCCTCGGCCGTGTAGAGTTGCATTTGCTTGAGATCCACCTCGACGGCGCCGATTTCCTCCATGGCCTTGCGCCAGCCGCCCGCCCGTTTCTGGCCGTTAGCCCGGGCAAGGGAGAGGGAAACCTGACCGACTTCGGGTTTTTCCAGCCCTTTTTCCTTGAACAGGCGCACCGCTTCCGCGCCAACCTGCTCCGCTCCCTCAAAGTTGTCGGAAATAATGAAAGAAACGTAGTCCCCGGAATCGGTGCCAATATCCGCAATGACCACGGGAATGCCGGCCTGCCCGGCCATCTGCAGGATGCGCGGGGCTGTGGAAGAATCGGTAGGGGAAATGAGGATGCCGTCCACTTTGCGGGAGATGGCGTCCTGGACATTGGAAAGCTGGCGGGCCGCGTCGTTGGTGGAATCGTAGGCGGTGACTGTATAGCCTTCCTTCTCCGCCTCGGATTCTATTCCTTTAAGAAGATAGCGCCAGAACGGCACATCAAGGGATGGCGTCAGATACACAATCTCGCCGGAGCGGCCTGCCGTAATCAGCAGGGGCAGAACGAACAGCAGGGGAAACAGAAAACGCTTGATCATAATCCGCCTCCTTTTCCGAAAAAACTTGCCTTCCTCGGCTAACGGCAACATGCCGTCGGCCGGACGAATACAAACGCCGCCCATTGTCCGCTTGCGGTTCAATCCCTCCCCTTGCGAAAGAGCCGTTCCACCAGGAGAGCGGCGACAATAACCAGGCCCACAGCCGTCCCTTGCCAATAGGCGTTGACTTTCATAAGATTCAGGCCGTTGCGGATAAGCACCAGCACCAGTACGCCCATAAAGGTGCCAATAATGGAACCTCGCCCGCCGGACAGGCTGCCGCCGCCAATGACCACCGAGGCGATAGCGTCCATTTCCATGCCGGTACCGGCAACCACATCGACGGAGAGGATGCGTCCTGCCAGAAATATTCCCGCGACGGCAGCGCCGAAACCAGACAGGGAGTAGCAAAGAATTTTCGTTCGATCCACGGCAATTCCGGCCAGGCGCGCCGCTTCCTCGTTGGAACCGATGGCGTAAATGGAGCGGCCTGTCTTGGTGCGGTTGAGGAAAAGCCAGGTGACCAGATAGAAGGACAGCAGACAGAGGAAATTGATCGGGATGCCGAGGAATTCGGCATTCCCGAGTTCCTCGACGAATCGCGGCAGGGTGGAAATCGACTTGGCGTTGGACATGACGTAGCATTGGGACCGTCCGATGGTCATCAGGCCCAAGGTCGCTACAAAAGGCGCCAGGCCAGCTTTGGCCACAAGGAATCCGCTGACGCTTCCCGCCAGGGTTCCCGTGAGTAAACAAACGGCAATCCCGCCGATGGCACCAATGCCCCAATTGCCGAAGGATATGCCCAGGAGAATGGCTGAAATGCCCAGAATCGATCCGACTGCCAAGTCGATTCCGCCTGTAAGAATAACGAGCGACGCGCCGATGGAGGCAATGCCGATGGTTACGGTTTGATCCATAAGATTGTAAAGATTGACCGGGGTACTGAAATGGGGGGAAACCAGGGACAACGCCAACGCCAGGAGAATAACCAATCCCAGCATGCGCAGTTCCAGTTGCGCCCCGCGCCAGAAACGCCGTATAAAGGAGGGTACGGTGGAACCGGACATTTCCATCAGATGCGCCTTTTTCCCAGCGGCAAGAATGCGTGCTTTACCCGTTCCACTGCCCGACCATGCCGGCGAATTCATCGGCGAATGCCGGATTCATCCTGTCTTTTGCCATAGTCAGGCCGATATACCCCAATTTATGTCCTCTGGCATTGTGGCGGGGGAGAAGCATCGTGGACAAATCGCCATGTGTCCGGGGCGTTCCGTCTGCCCAGGGCCCCGACACTGTACTGTCATTCTCCATAACCAGGGAATCAAGACAAGTTTGAGAACGTTCCACCACCGCCCCGGCCTTGAAACCAATGCCAACGTCATCGCAACCGGCCAATTGATCAAAACAATAGATCCGGTCCTGTCCGAAATAGATCCAGTAGCTGCAGGCATCCGGCCAGCGACCCTCCAGCGCCTTAAGCAAGTGGTACGTGCCGCGGGCCGAGGTGCGGGGAGCGGCGAACATGGTCAATTTTTCCTCGTCCATGAGCGAAACGTCGAATTCGGCTACGCTTCGCCCTTCCACCAGCACCACAATTCGATCGGAAATACCAAGAATTTCCTCAAATTCCGAGGAAATGAACAGCATGGAGATACCCTTGGCAGCCAGGCGCCGGAGGATAGCGTAAATGTCAGAACGCGTACCGATGTCCACCCCCTGGGTGGGCTCGTCAAGGATGAGAATTTCGGGATGTATCAACAAGGCGCGGCTAAGCATGACCTTCTGCTGCATCCCTCCGGAAAGTTCAAGAATGAACTTCCACAAATTGCGGGGATCGAGATCCAACTCTTTGATGATGTCAAGAACCATGGGCAGCAAACCGGAATATCCGGTGCCGAAACGGGCAAAGACGGCGCTGTACCCGATCATGATGTTTTCCCGCACCGTAAAATCGGGAATGGCGCCCTGGGCCTTGCGATCCTCGGGAATCATGGCCATGCGCAGGCGATAGGACTCGCGGGGCGAATTCCGGACATATGGCTTGCCGCGCAGGATGATTTCTCCGCCCTCCGGCTTGTCGAGACCGAAAACAGCCCGCGCAGTCTCCGATCGTCCGGCGCCCACCAGACCAGCCAAACCAAGTATTTCACCTCTTTTCAAATGGAAGGAAACGTCCTCGACCTTGGGCGGGACGCGAAGGCGCCGCACTTCCAGGACAACCTCCCTGCCGCTATCGCCGTGCCGTCCGAACGATTCAATCCCCGCACCCCCGACCGCGCCGCCGGCGCCGTAGAGATCATTGCCCAGATCCCGTCCAATAATGAGTTGAATCAGGCTGGCTTGATTCAGGGATCCGATGGGAACGGAGGCGCAGATGTTATGGCCGTCGCGAAGCACGGTCACCAAATCGCAGATGGCGAATATTTCCTCCAACCGATGGGAAACGAAGATCAAAGACTTGTCCTGGCGGATCAGGTTTTCCATAACTGCAAAAAGCCGCTCAGTTTCAAAAGGAGTGAGAGAGGTCGTGGGTTCGTCGAAAATGATCGCTTGGGGATTTTGACTCATGGCCTTGGCGATTTCCACCATTTGACGATGGGCTCTGGACAGTCGTCTAGTTTCGGCCGACAGATCGATGCCGCCGGCCGGATTGACCGCATCCAGAAGTTCTCCCGCCCTCTTGAAAAGCCGGCGGCGAGACAGAAGGCCGGGTTTGGCCAATTCGGTCAACATAATGTTTTCAGCGACGCTCAAATGTTCGGCGAGACTGAGCTGCTGTGTGACCATGGCGATGCCGAGATCGATGGCATCGCGCGGCGAATTGATGCAGACCGAACGCCCGGCAACGGCGATGGAAGCCCGATCCGGCCGCAAATGGCCGGCAATAATCCGGGCGAGCGTGGATTTCCCCGCTCCGTTAGCGCCGACCAGGGCATGAATTTCTCTGCGGCGGATGCGAAGCCGCACGCCCTCCAAAGCCATGGATCCGCCAAAAGTCTTGTGAACATCCTCGGCCGACAGGTATATCGGCCTTTCAGAAACACATGTCCCCTCCGTTCCAGGCAAGGCATTAATAGAAGTCATACACATCCTGGCCTACTAGGTATCGGGAACGGTTTTGGCGTCAAAAGTATGGAAAAGGCCTTCGGCGAGAATGGCCCTACGGGAATAAATCCCTCCAGAACCTCCGCCAATCGAAAGCCTTCATTGAATATAGCCGGACAGTCGGCGGGGGTCAAGTGAAAACCGACCGCGACAAGCCGGCATGCGGCTGGCTGCACATCGGTCATATCCTCAAATCAATGGCGACCGCGTCAATCCATATTCAGAACTGTGAGTTGACTCTCGCGACCATCCATTTGCATCCATGAGCCAGACATCTATCCCTATTGCCCTGCAAAGCTTCACTCTTTGATGGAGACTTTGCGGGGATCGCCCCGGTTCATCCGGCAACCGCCTATGGGGGGGGGAATTCCCATCCGGCATTGGCGGCCGATTTCAGAGCAAACGGGCTTCGCCATCCATAGGTTTAGCCTTTTCAAACAATTATACCCAAACCAGAGTGGTTGCCGGTGAATCCAGGGTACGGATTGACGGCAATTGCCTCTCCAATTGAAGGCTTCACCGAAAACCACTTCGGAATGGGTATACAATGGGATCGCAACATAGATCGGAGGAAACCCGATAAA
>JAITKH010000079.1 GCA_031278535.1 Planctomycetota bacterium
AACCAGCGAAGCTGGAGTTCGCGGGGTGGGGATGTCCAGAACCGGCAAAGAATCCGGCAAGACTGGGATTCGCGAAGCCGGTTTGGACGGCGACCGGGGACGCCGCGGGAAGCCGGGCGGGAAAAAGCGGAAAGGCACAAGAAAAAAAGGTATTTCCGAAATAGGAATCCGGGCAATTTTATGTACCGGCCAATGGACTTGTCGGGGACGAATGCCGACAAATTTTATTGGCCGCATGCGAAAGGGAAAATGCGTCGAGCCAAGATTTTCCTTCGTGCCGCCTGTCGGGAAAATGCTTGACGGATATGGTGTTGTCAAGGACAATGCCACGCGTTGAACCAATGCGGAGAGATGGCCGAGCGGCCGAAGGCGGCGGTTTTGAAAACCGCTCTGGAGCAATCCAGCGGGGGTTCGAATCCCTCTCTCTCCGCCATTCATTAGTTCATTATTATCAATGAGTTCTTGATATATTAGCGTTTCCTTGTCGATAGAGTTTTCGGAATTTTTTCGAATTTCATTATTCACGCAAATCCTTGATAATTTGCAAAAATCCGGGGCGCTAGTGTCAATTTTAGTGTCGTGTATCACTGGAAGTTTTTTTCCACTCCAGTTGCCATTGGCCCTTTATTTACGTCCTCAATCGACACTGCGGTCTTTGGAATCATGGGAAGGCAAGTTTTTTTTGAAGTGTCAATTTTAGTGTCTATGCTTTCGACCGTCTTCCCGTCCGTTCCTGTCGCTTCTCCCTCATTCATAATAGGTAATGGAGAAAATTCCGGGAGCTTGGCGATTTCGGACGCCTGATCGATTAACCGCAGGTGTGTATAGACTCCCGCCGTCAGCTTCGGATCGCAATGCCGCATCAGCTTCTGCATGACAGCCAGGGGAAGTACCGCCTTCGCTCCCAGGGAGGCGAATGCATGCCGCAGGCTATGGAAGTCCACCACCAGGCCGCAATCGTCCGCAACCGGGATTCCGGCGGCGTTCAAGTCCATCGTCAGCATTTCCGCCCCGGATTTTTTCTGCATGCCGGGGAAGACCGGTGCGGTCGGCAGGAACAGGGCCATATGCGCTTTCAGGTCTTCGGCAAGATCGGGGCGCAAGGGAAGTGTCGCAGTCTTCTCGTTCCTGGCGTTCACTGCCTTGACGGCGACGGACGGCGTTGCTCCCTCGAAGTCGAAACTCGACCGGGCAAGGGTTCGGCATTCGTTCCAGCGCAGGACAAGTCTTTCGAATAACCCGGCGTTGTCGGCGCCGGGGAAAGGAAAGCACGGAAGTCGTGCGCGGCATCATCAGTCTTTCTCCGGCAGAGGCGGATGCCAACCGCCTCCTGGACTTGTCCCGGGGAGATCGGCAGGTGGAAAATCGTCTGCGCCGGGTCAGGGACGCGGACTTGCGCGAAGACGAATGTCGAGTGACAGGCAAAACAGGTACACTCCCGGCGAAAGAACGCGTTCCGTCCAACCCGGTTTTCACGGCGGCAAGGCGCCGTAAAAAATCGCATTCGTTATCATTGCGTTAATCAGTTATTATATAATTAGTTATAATATAAAAGCGATTTGTCGGGATAAGTTTTTACTAAAAAGTGAAAAAAATGATAATACCACTTGACAGTAAGAACAATAAAAGGTATACTGATCATTCTGATAAATACTAGGTGCAATTTTATGCCGCTGGCGACTGGAAAGTGTGCTTTTCGCCTAGAGACGGGACGTTTTCACAATTCCACGCCGCGATAAGCACATGCCGGGTCCCAACGCAAGGCAAAAATGCGGTTATGCCCATGCTGGAGAGGTCTTCGTCGGATAGTGGCCCAGGGAGGCGTTCTCCCTTCGTTTGAAACTATGCCGATAATCGTTTCGCCGCGGACAGGTCTTGAAAATCAGGAAAATTATTCGGGTAGGCTGTATTTTCCGGTCGTTCCTTTTTTAAGGAGTGAAGGCATGGTTGGGAAGAAAACGGGATGGTGGGCAACGCTCATGGCGGCTGTCTTCGTTATGTCCTTGTCCATCACGCTGGCTGAGGACGTGATCAGGATCGGCGTCCTCGGCGTCATGAGCGGTCCGGCCGCTTCGTGGGGGCTTGTGAACCGCTATTGCGCCGAAGCGGCTGCCGAAATGATCAACGAAAAGGGCGGCTTCGAGATTGGTGGCAAGAAGTACAAGATTGAAATCATCTCCATCGACGATCGCAACGACCCCAAGGTCTGTATCACCGGAGCCGAAAGACTGATCCACGAACATGGCGTACGCTACATCATCGGCCCCAACATCGACCCCACTTCCATGGCCATCGTCCCAACTATCGAACAGGGCGGCGCCATCAGCATTCCCTACGCCTTTTCCAAGCAGCTCTACTCCTTGCCCGCCAAGAATTCGATTCTGGGCATGATCGCGTCCTACCAGGCCGGCCCCGTAATCTACAAGTACCTCAAGGACACCAAGGGCATCAAGTCAATCGCTTTTGTCGCCCGCAATGACTCCGAATCTCTCAACCAGCGCGACGAGGGCGTTCTCGCCGCCCGGCGGCTCGATCTGGGCATCGTTGCCCAGACCGATTCCTACGAAGTCGGCACCACCGACTTCTTCCCGGTCATGGCCTCGGTCGTCCAGAAGAATCCGGATCTCCTGGTCATCTCCGGCGCCGCCCCGGCCGACACGCCGCTTCTTATCCGCGCCGCGCGCGAACTCGGCTTCCAGGGCATCATCAGCACCGAAACCGCTCAGGACGCGAAAGTTATCTCCGAATTCGCCGGCGACCTCGCCAACGGCTTCATCTCCGTCGGCGGCGCCAGCACCCCCGAAATTCGCAGCGCCTACATGGAAGAGTTCATCAAGCGTTACGAGAAGGTCGCGGGCGAATGGAACGACGAGGCCGGAACCAAGGTCTACGCTCTCGAGATCATCCTCAACACCATCAAGGAAGCCGGCCCCGCAGCCATCAACGACGTCACCCTCTTCATGAAAGCCATGGACACCTTCTCCATGCCCAACCCCTATCTCAAGGACAACCGCCCCCTTCATTACGTCGGCAAGTCTGACTTCGGCCAAAAGCGCCAGATTTCCGTGCCGATGGTGGTCACCGAATACCGCGACGGCGATTTCGAAACGTTGTTCGTCGGCTCGGTCGCCGACTGATTGCACGATTGCCGTGAGGTGTGCGCCGGGGTCGGTCAGCCGGCCCCGGAATTTTCGCCCCCATGAGGATGCTGTCTCAAACGCCGGATCGCCCGGGATGGACAAGGGGAAAAGCGCTGCCGGGATGATTTTTGGCTGGCGGTCGGGGGCAAAACCATCCCGGAAGCGTTTTTTGGTGCGGATTTGCGGCATGACCCGACGAGAGGCATGAACAACCTTCCCTGAAAGTCGACGGGGCCTGAACGTCTCTACTCAATGTCCGTTGCCTGGGGCGCGGAAAGAAAAGAAATGACGTTCATGTCGGGACACGGCGGGTCGATGTTTGCCCGGCGCTTTCATGCCGAAGGCGAGAATTATATTTGTTTCCATGTCCTTATCAGCCGGAAACAATTTTTTTTTGGGGGGCGGGAGAAAATCGGCATGGGCCAGGTATTGATAAACGGGATGTATTCCGGAGTGCAGTATTCGCTTATCGCCCTCGGCTTGACCCTGATATTTTCCTTGATGAACGTGATGAATTTCGCCCATGGTCAACTGTACGTGCTGGGCGGCTTCGTTACCTATTACGTCTACGGCGTCCTGGGCCTGCCGTTTCCGGCGGCTCTCCTCGGGGCGGCGGCGACCCTGGCGGTGGTGGGCGTCCTTTTCGACGTCCTCCTTTTCCGCCGCGTCCTCGCCCGAAGCGCCCGCGACGAAAGCACCATGCTCCTCGCCTGCGGATCGGCCCTGCTTCTCGACAGCCTGTTCATCATCTTTTTCGGGGAAAAGCAGCGCGGGGTGCCGCCAGTCGTCGGCGGGGTGCTCCGCATCGGCGAAGGCATATTCCTGCCCTATGGTCGGGTGCTCATCGTCGTCCTTTCGGTGGTGCTCATCGTCGCCTTCATCCTGTTCATGGCCCATACCCGCTGGGGGCGCGGCCTGCGCGCCATGGCCCAGGATCGCGACGCGGCCAGGCTCATGGGCGTGAACGTGGCCCGCTACTCGATGCTCGGCTGGATGATCGCCTCCGTCCTCGCCGGCCTCGCCGGGGCGATGCTGGTTTCGGTCTCCGGGGTCAACTCCGGTATCGGCACCTGGATTTCCATCAAGGCGTTCATTATGGTCATGATCGGCGGAGCGGGCGCCATTCCCGGCGCGATCATCGGCGGACTGGTGCTCGGCATGCTCGAATCGCTGGGCGCCCAGTACATGTCCGGCAGCCAATACCTGGCCATCTTCGTCGCCCTGATCGTCTTCTTGGCAATCCGCCCGCGCGGCCTCTTGGGAAGGCAATAGCCGCCCGGTCGCGGACGCGTCTCCAGCCGCCGTCCGCGGGCGTTTTCGGGAATACCCGGACAGGATGGATATCCATGACCCGCAACCGGAAAATGATGATCGCCGTGGCGGCAGTTCTGTTCTATGTCGTCGGCGTGCCGTGGCTGTGCGCCGGGCGGAACTATTATCTCGGCGTGGTGACAACCGCCTCCGTGCTTGCGGTCATCTGCGCCGGGGTTTGGCTCATCTTCTACATCGGCCGCATCAATATTGGCCAGGGCGCCTTCGCCCTCGCCGGCGGCTACGCGGCGGCGATTGCCGTCAGCAAATGGGGGCTGTCCTTCTGGATCGCCATGCCGTTCGCGGGGCTGGCGAGCATGGCCATCGGCATCCTCATCGGGCTGCCGCTCCTGCGCCTCAAGGGCGTGTACTTCTCGATGATCACCCTCAGCCTCACCGAAACCGCCCGCCTCGCCGCCCAGAGCTTGAAATCGATTACCAACGGTCCCAACGGCATTCTCAACATCCCCCTGCCCAGGGATCTGTCGATATTCGGAATAACCGTCATTCCCGATTTCGCGACCGTGGACAAGCACCTGGCCCTCTTCTATCTCGGCGCGGTTCTCCTCGTCGTCACCTACGCCGCCCTGTACCGCATCGTGAACAGCCGCCTTGGCTGGCTGTTCCGCTCCCTGCAGCAGAACGAGGATCTCGCCTCGTCGTTCGGCGTCAATGTTCCGATGCTCCGCGTCATTGCCTTCGCCATATGCACTTTTCTCGCCGGCGTCGGGGGCGCCTTCTTTGTGGCCATGCAGCAGAGCATTTATCCGGCGACGTTCGCCGTGCAGGATTCGACCTATTTCATGCTCTATTGCTTCATCGGCGGCCTGAGCTTCGTTTTTGGGCCGCTGATCGGAACTTTCATCCTGTACATGGGTTTCGAGGTGCTCCAGGGATTCAAGGAATACCAGCCGCTCCTGTACGCGCTCCTTATGATTGGCGTGATGCTGTGGCTCCCGAACGGGCTCCTTTCCCTCAGGCCGCCGAAATTCCTGTCCGCGAAAATGCCGTCCCGACCCGCATCCGGAGGGGATGTCTGAATGGCTATCATGGAAGTGTTCAACCTGACGAAGCGCTTCGGGGGCCTGGCGGCGGTCAACAACGTTTCCTTCGAGGTCCGCGAGGGCGAGATTCTCTCGGTCATCGGCCCGAACGGAGCGGGCAAAAGCACGCTGTTCAAGCTCATTTCCTCCTTTCTCCCCGCCACTTCCGGCAAGATCGTGTTCCAGGGCGAGAACATCACCTCGCAGAAGCCGCATACCGTCGCCCGGAAGGGAGTGATCCGCACCTTCCAGGAGACGACGATCTTCCGCGACATGACCGTGCTCGACAATGTTGTGGTCGCGCACCATCTGCACAGCCGGGCGTCCCTTGCCGGCTTCTTCTTCGGCACCAGAATCGCGCGCGAGGACGAGGCGGCCTTTCGCAGGAGCGCCGAGGAAATCATCGATTTTCTCGGCATCGGCCCGATGAAGCGCGAACTCGCGAAAAATCTTCCCCACGGCTATCTGCGCGCCCTGGGTATCGCCATGGGCATGGCCGCCGATCCGAAAATCCTCCTCCTGGACGAACCCTTCGCCGGCATGAACGCCGAGGAGACCGACACCGCGCTCGGGATGGTGCGCGGCATCCGCGGGCGCGGCATCACCGTGCTCCTGGTCGAGCACGATATGCCCGCCGTGATGAAAATCAGCGACCGCATCGTGGTGCTCAATTTCGGCGAGAAGATCGCCGAGGGGAAGCCGGCCGAGATCCAGGAGAACGAGGCGGTGATCGAGGCGTACCTGGGCCGCGAGGACGAGGAACTGGGCATATGAGCCACTACTTCGAAACCAATGGCATCGTGGTCAAGTATGATCGGGTGCTGGCGGTCCGGAACGTCTCCATCCACATGAACGAGGGCGAAACCATTTCGCTTATCGGCTCGAACGGGGCGGGCAAGACCTCCACCCTGCGCGCCATCACCGGGCTGGCGCCCATCGTCTCCGGAGAAATCCGCTTCGCCGGAGGCCGCATCGACGGGCTTCCCACCGACGCCATCGTCAAGCTGGGCATCACCATGGTGCCGGAGGGGCGGCACGTGTTTCCGCTTATGACCGTACGCGACAACCTGCTCATGGGCGCGTTCTTGCGCCGCGACAGGGCGAAAATCTCCGATTCCCTGGATCGGGTGGTCGCCCTGTTTCCGCGCCTCAAGGAACGCTTCCACCAGGCGGCCGGTACCATGTCCGGCGGCGAGCAGCAGATGATGGTGATCGGGCGCGGGTTGATGGCGGATCCGAAACTGCTCGTCATGGACGAGCCGTCGTTGGGGGTCGCTCCAAAATTCGTCCAGGAGATCGCCCGGGCAATCATCGACATCAACAAGCAAGGCGTGAGCGTTATCCTGGTCGAGCAGAATTCGCGCATGGCGCTGCGAGTATCGCGGCACGCCTACGTGATGTCCACCGGCAGTGTGGTGGTGAACGACCAGTCGGCCCGGCTGCTCCTGGACGATCGCGTCCAGAAAGCCTATCTGGGCGAAATCTCCGAAACGCGCCTGGCGGGAAACGCCGCCGGGGAAAAAGCCGGAAAGCCGGGAAATGCTTGAAGCGACACCGCTCCTCACCTCCGCGGCCGCCGTGCCCGTCATCGCGCTGGTCGTCCTCCTCATCGGCTTCAGGTGGACGGCGGTGCGCGCCTCAGCCATCGGCGTCGCCCTGTCGGCCGCCGTCGCCTTCCTCCCCTTCCGGGCGCCGGCCGAACATATCGCCCTCGACGCGCTCCGCGGACTGTGGAACAGCGTCCCGATCATCATCGTCATTTTTCCCGCGATCCTCATTTACGAGATCAGCCTCCAGGCGGGAGCGTTTCCCGCGATTCGTCACGGGTTGACCCGGCTCGTCCCGAACCGCCTTCTCCAGCTGTTGGCGCTCGGTTGGGGGTTCGCGAGCTTTCTCCAGGGCCCATCCGGTTTCGGGGTGCCCATCGCCGTCACCGCGCCGCTCCTGATCGCCATCGGGGTCAAACCGGGGTGGGCGGTGACGATACCGCTCGTGGGGCACGGCTGGGCCAATACCTTCGGCACCCTGGCTTTGGCCTGGGACGCCCTGTTGCAACAGGCTGACCTGACCGCCGCAGTTCGGCTTTCCGCGGCATTCTGGGCGGGACTGTTCCTCTTCGCCATGAACGTCCTCGCCGGGTTCTCCATCTGCTGGTTCTACGGCGGTGTCCGGGGCGTCCGACAAGGTCTCCCCGCAATCGCCGCCTTCGGCTTGATCATGGGCGGCGGACAAATGGCCCTGACCGGCGTCCTGCCGCCGCTTGCGACCGTGATCCCGACGACGGTCGCGCTCGGCCTCGCCTTTCCCCTCGCCCGCCTTCCCCGCTATGCCGGCAACTCCGGGGACGGGAGTCCGATTATGGAAAGCGAAACGCCCGGGGAACCCGCCGGGACGGTTGCCATGGGCCTGCACCAGGCAATGCTCCCGTACTATGCCCTCACCGCCATTTCATTTTTCGTTCTCCTGTCAGGCCCGGTGAAATCCGCGCTCGAACGTTTCACCACCGGCTTCGCCTTTCCGGAATCCGCGACCGGGCTCAATTTCGTGAGCGAGGGATCGGACTATTATTCGCCCATCGCCTGGCTCACCCATTCGGGCGTCTTCCTCCTGCTTTCCGCAGCAGCCGCAGGCTGGTACTACCTCGCCAAGGGCCTGCTCTCCGGCGACGGTGTCCGAAAGGCCGGAGCCGCGACCTTGAAGAAGGCGATTCCGGCGTCGCTCTCGGTCATCCTCCTTATCGGCATGAGCAGGATCATGGGAGGGAGCGGCCAGACCGCCGTCCTCGCCGTCTCCGCCGCCGACATGACCGGATCGTGGTACGGAGCCCTCTCGCCGCTGATCGGCGTACTGGGCTCGTTCATGTCGTCGTCGAACGTCAGTTCGAACATTCTTTTCGGCAAGTTCCAATGTGTCACCGCCTCCCTGACCGGCTTCGACGTCGCGGTGATTCTGGCGGCGCAGACCGGCGGCGGCGCCCTCGGCTGCATGATCTCGCCGGCGAAGGTGATGCTGGGGGCGACCACCGCCGGCGTTGTCGGACAGGATGGCGTGATCATTCGCCGGCTTCTGGGCGTGTCCGTCGCCAGCGCCGCCGTGATCGGCGTCCTCGTGATGGCGTTCGGGTGAATCTCTGAAGGAAGCAGGCCATGAAAAGGTGCGATTTGATCCTGCGCAGCGACCGGGTCGTGCTCGAGGACACCGTTCAGGCGCTTGCCATCGGGATCGAGGGCGGCCGCATCGCCTTTCTCGCCGCCAAAAGCCTCGGTGCGGAAGCGGATCGGGATATCGACTTCGGCGACAGGTACATTTTCCCCGGCGCGGTCGATCCTCACGTTCATTTCAAGGAGCCGGGACCGAACACCCATCGCGAGGATTGGGAAAGTGGAACGCGGCAGGCGGCGGCGGGGGGCGTGACCACGGTCATCGAAATGCCGCTCTCCATTCCCCTCACCGTGAACAGGCCGGCGTTCGAGGCGAAGATGGATATCGCGGCGGGAAAAGCGCATGTCGACTTTGCCCTCTGGGCGGGGATGAACGCGTTCGCCGAGGGGCATTACCGCGAGCTGGGCGACCTCGGCGCCGTCGCGTACAAGGTGTTTCTTTCCACCGATCCGGACAGTCCGCGCCTGGGAGACTACGACTTTTTGCGTGCGCTCCGCGAGGTCGCCTCCTTCGGCGGCCTCGTGGGCGTGCACGCGGAAAACTACGACATCATAGACAACTATTGTGAAAAATTCAGGAAGGAGAACCGGGGGGATGGCAGGGCACATCTTGATTCCCGGCCCGACGTCGCCGAAATGGAGGCGGTGCAGCGGGCGCTCCTCTTCGCGCGGGAAACTGGCGCACGGATGCACATCTGTCACCTGTCCTCGGCCAAAACCGCGGACGTCATGAGATTCCACCGCGGGCGGGGGGCGGATTTCACGGTTGAAACCTGCCACAGCTACCTGACCCTGGACGATTCCGATCTCGACCGCTGCGGCACCCGCGCCAAGTGCAACCCGCCTATCCGGGACAAGGCGAACCGGGAGGCTCTTTGGGAGATGATCATGGACGGAGACATCCAGATGGTCGCCTCCGATCATTCGCCGTACGTGGACGCGGACCGGGAACTCCCGTTGTGGGAATCGCCCCCCGGCCTGTCCGGCGTTGATCTCGCCTTTCCGCTCATGCTTGACGAGGGTCTCAACCGGCGCGGCCTGCCCGCCGAGGAACTGGCAGGCCTCATTTCCACCAACGCGGCGCGGCGTTTCGGGCTGTACCCGCAAAAAGGCGTGATTGCCGTCGGTTCCGATGCCGATCTGGCCGTTGTCGATCCCGACGCCGAGTGGGCCTGGAGTTGGCGCCTGTCCTTGGGGAAGAGCCGGGAAAAAGCCACGCCGTTCGAAGGGAGAACCATCCGCGGCAGGATACTTGAAACATATGTTCGCGGCGTCAAGGTCTACGACGGATTGAAGAACGAGGTGTTGGCGCGGCCCGGCTTCGGCGCGTTCGTCCGGCCGGTTCGGAATGAAGACGGATAGCGATCTGAAAAGGCCAATCCTATGAATGCAGAAGTCCGTTTGCTCCAGGACCAATATCCGACGCCTCCGGGGAATTCGCTTCCCTGGATGCGGGATCCGGGCGAACCGGAAGCGCTCCTCGCAAAAATCAGGGATTCGGGCTTTGCGGGGCAATAGATTGATACGGGAGAAAGCATGACACGGGTTTCCTCGGTTGTCAAAAAGGACCTCTACCGGGACTCCATCTTCCTGATGAAGCTGTCCTCGCAGGCGTCGCGGGAGAGCGGCGTCGAGATGGTGTCCGCGATGATGGCCACCGATCGCAACAAGGATCTGTTCACGGAGTCCGGGCTTATGACGCCGGAAATCGCCGCTGCCAAGCCCAACGACCTTGCCATCGTCATCAGGGGCGACGAAAACCGGGTCGAGGCGGCGATCGCCCTGGTTACGCGGCTTCTCGACGAGGAGCCGGAACGGAGGAACCAGGGCTCCGCCGCCGACCGGATCCCGGCGAGCCTTCGCCAGGCGCGGAGAGCCGATCCCGGCCTCAACCTTGCGCTCATCTCCGTCGCCGGCGACTTCGCCCGCTACGAGGCGGCCGAAGCCATCGCCCTCGGCATGGATGTAATGCTGTACAGCGACAACATCTCCCTGGAGGATGAGCTTTCCCTGAAACGTTTCGCGCAAAAGAGGGGCCGCATGGTCATGGGGCCCGATTGCGGCACGGCAATCATCGACGGAACGCCGCTCGCCTTCGCTAACCGGGTGCGAAAAGGCCCGATAGGCGCCGTCGGGGCGTCCGGCACCGGGCTGCAGGAAGTGACCTGCCTCCTGGATCGCATGGGGGTGGGGGTCGGCCAGGCATACGGCACCGGCGGCCGCGATCTCAAGGACGCCATCGGCGGCATTGCCACCTTGGCCGCTCTCGACCGTCTGGGCGGGGATCCGGCGGTCGAGGCCCTGGTCATCCTGGGCAAGCCTCCGGGAATGGCGACGCGGAAAAAGCTGCTCGCGAAGATTCGCGAGATCGACAAGCCCGCCTTCGTGCATTACCTCGGCGCCGAGGATTACGCGGACGAGGAAAAGGCGGGCATGGCAACGGCCCGCGACCTCGAGGAGCTCGCCGTGAAGGCGGCCGGGCAGGTGCGCCCCGGGGCGCGCCTGCCCGGCGCGGATCTGCCTCCCCCCCCTCCCCCGCCGGCGAAAAAAGGATTGCTCCGCGGCATTTTTGGCGGCGGGACGCTCTGCCTCGAGGCGGCGGTCATTTGCGGCGGCATGCTTCTCGGTCCCAAGGCCTCGAATCTTTCCGTCCCGGGTTACGCGAAGATAAGTGGAAGGGACGGATTCGCCGGCCATGTTTTCCTCGACCTGGGCGAGGACGAATTCACCATCGGCAAACCCCATCCGATGATGGCCCCCGATTTCAAGATGGATCGGATCGCGGCGGCGCTTTCCGAACCCGGAGTCGGGGTGGTGCTTATGGATATTGTCATCGGCTACGGGTCGCATCCGCGCCAGGCCGAGCTTGTCCTTGAAGCCCTGGCGCGCGCCGAGACGGCAAGCGGGGGGAAGAGCCGGGAAAAAATCGTGGTCGCCTCGGTCACCGGCGTCGACGCCGACAATCCGGACCGTGAAAGCCAGGCGCGCCTGCTTCGGGAGGGAGGCGTAACGGTTCTCGCGAGCAATGCCCGCGCCGCGAGATGGGCGGCCCGTGCGGCCACTGGCGGGACGGGAGCAGACGATGGCGGATAAATTGAAGGTGGCGGCGCTTGGCGTTGACGTGTTCGATGCGGCGCTCGAGGAAAGCGGAACTCCCTTTGCCCATATCGACTGGAAGCCGCCGGCGGAGGGAGACGCGAAGCTCGTCAACGCCTTGTTCCGTCTGGCGACCGAGTGCGTGGACGGAAACGGGGAATCGCTTGTCGACAAGGCGAACGCCGAAGCCCTTGACCGGCTGAAGCGGGCGCGGCCGGTTCTCAGGCGCGTCCGTCCCGCCCACGAGGTGATCGAAGGTCTGGACAAGAACACGATTCTCCATGCGGGTCCCCCCATCGCCTGGGAGGATATGTGCGGGCCGATGAAGAGCGCCTTCATCGGCGCGGCGAAATACGAGGGCCTCGCCGGGAACGACGCGGAGGCGGAAAAACTCCTCGCTTCCGGCGGGATCAGGTACGGCCCCAACCACAGCCATTCCGCCGTCGGTCCCATGACCGGAATGATTTCGCATTCCATGCCGGTGTTCGTGGTGGAAAACCTGACTTTCGGCAACCAGGCGTTCTGTCCCATCAACGAAGGCATCGGCAAAGTCATGCGCTTCGGCGCCAATGACGATTCCGTGCTTGCGAATCTCAAGTGGATCGAAACCGTCCTGGCGCCGGCGATTGACAGGGCGCTGGCGAACGGCGGCGTGGATCTGAAAGTCGTGATGGCGCAATCCCTCGCCATGGGGGACGAAATGCACCAGCGGAACGTCGCGGCAAGCCTCAACTTCCACAAGGCGATCGCGGGCGAGTTCCACGGCGCCCTTTCCGGCAATCCCGACGGGCGTCGGGCGACGGAGTTCGTTGCCGGTGGGAACGAACAGTTCTTCCTCAACCTCGCCATGGCCGCGTGCAAGGCGGCCATGGACCCGTTGCGGGGCATCGAGTATTCCACCGTGATCACGGCGATGAGCCGGAACGGGGTCGACTTCGGCATCAATGTCTCCAGCCTCGGGGACGAATGGTTCACCGCGCCCTGTCTCAAGCCGCGGGCGCTGTACTTCCCGGGCTTCAGCGAGGCCGACGCCAACCCCGACATGGGCGACTCCGCCATCGTCGAATGCTTCGGCATCGGCGGCATGGCTATGGGCGCGGCCCCGGCGGTGGTGCGATTCGTCGGCGCGGGCGGATCCGGGGACGCCTACCGCTACACCGAAACGATGCGTGAAATCACCGTGGGCGCGAACCAGGACATGCCTATCCCGGGGATGGATTTCACCGGCGTTCCCTCCGCCATCGACATCCGCCGGGTGGTGGCGACGGGAATTCTTCCCGTCATCAACACCGGGGTAGCCCATCGGCTTCCCGGAATCGGACAGGTGGGCGCGGGCATCGTCACGCCGCCGATGGACATCATGCGGCGGGCGCTTCTCGCCTTCGCGGAGAAATGGCTGGGGAAAGGCCGCTGACCGGTTGGGCGTTCAGGCAACGGGCGAAAAAGACATGCTGAAAAAAATCCACAAAAACACCGTCGTTGCGCAGATTATCAACCAGTTGACCGACTTGATTCGCGGCGGCAGCCTGAAACCGGGAGACCGCCTCCCGTCGGAACGGGAGATGGCGGAACAGCTCGGCGTCAGTCGCCCGCCGCTGCGCGAGTCCCTATGCGCCCTGGAATACGCCGGCGTCATCGAGACCCGCTACGGCGACGGCATCTACGTGAAAAGTTTCGACTTCCCCATCGACCCCGGGCTTTCGTCGCTCCTGGACCAGTACACCCTCGAGGAAATGATAGAAATGCGCAAAATCATCGAAAAGGCGGCGGTCCGCCTCGCGATGGAGCGCGCCACCGGGGAGGACATCGCGACGTTGCGCGACATCCAGCGGCAAACCGCGGCGAACGTCGATCACATGGAACGGTTCGTGGAATGCGACTTCGCCTTTCACAGCGCGATCGCCGAGGCGGCCAGGAATTCCATGCTTTTCAAGACGGTGAAGACCATGCGCAAGCTGATGGGCGAATTCAACCGGAAGATCTTGCAGAGCCGGCATTTCCGGGCCGACGTGTCCACGCAGCACGAAGCTATTCTCGCCGCCATTGCCGTGGGCAACGAAGAGGACGCGGTGGCGATTATGGACAGGCACCTCGACAACGTGGTCAAACTCTCCATGAACTGCAACCGCAAGGAAAACGCGCGCCGCAAGTCCAAAACCGGGGACGCGGCGAGCCCGACGGGCGTTCCCCAAGGTCTAAGCCTTTGATTCGGACGTTGCGGGGAGCGCCCCCGGTTCACCCGGTTCCCGCCCCGGGGAGTGAATTCCCCGCCGGCAGGGAAGGTGATCCCGGGGCAAACGGACTTCGGCATTCATGGGATTGGCTTTTTCGGGCCATCGGGCGGAGGATTTTTGCCTGCGCACTCGATATGCCGGAAGCGTTTTGTTTTTCGGACAAACGTCGATCCCAAGCCCCGTCGGCGAGTTCGATTTTGCGGAAAACCGGCGAGGCCGCCGGCGCATTGAGGAAAATCATTTGATAAGGAGAAAAAACATGCCGTATCCCGATGGGCCCCTGAAAACCCGCGCCGTGGTCAAGCCAGGAATCTATGCCTTGATCCCGCCGGAGGGCCGGGTCTTCAACGTCATTCCAGGGCTCACGAACTGCCAGACCACCATCCTCTGCACCCCCAAGATCGGCGCCGGCTTCGTGCAGTACGTCGGAACCGCGCAGCCCGGCGGCGGCTGCGCCGAAACCGCCTTCGGCGCGGACGACGGGGTGGAGACCTTCATCCACATCCTGGACGGCGAAGGCAGGCTCGAACTGGCGATCGACGGCAGGACGGAAACATGCGGGCGTGGCGGCTACGCCTACGCTCCGGCGGGCAAGGGAATTTATTTCAGGAACGTCGGAGAAAAGCCGCTCCGCTTTCTCCTCTACAAGCAGCGCTACCTCCCCCATCCCGATCCCGCGCGCCTTCCCCGGGCGGTGTTCGGCAACCTCGACGACATCAGGGAGCGCCCCTACGACGGGATGGAAAACGTCTTCGTCCGCGACCTGCTTCCGGTCGACGAGACCTATGACATGAACATGCACACCCTTTCCTTTGCCCCGGGCGGCTGCCACCCGTTCATCGAGACCCACGTCCAGGAGCACGGCGCCTACATTTACGAAGGCCAGGGTATGTACCTGCTCGACGACGACTGGATCCCGGTCCAGCCCGGGGATTTCATCTGGTTCGGACCCTACGTCAAGCAGGCCTGCTACGGAACCGGCCGCTCCCGGCTCTCGTACATTTATTCCAAGGACTGCCACCGGGACGCGCCGATTTGAATTCCGCGTCATTCGCCCGTCATGTGTAAACCGGAGAAGGAAAACTTCAGAAAACAGGAGTATTCAAAATGCCTCTTTCCACCGATCTCAAGCCCCTGAACATCAAGGACGTCCTGGAAGCCACCGGGATGAGGGGCAAGAGCATGATCTTCCTCGACGACTGGTCGCGCGAACAATTGGGAACCCTTTTTGAAGCCGCGAAACTGCTCGAACCCTATTCCCGCGCCCGGCTCGACCTGCTCAAGGGCAAGGTTCTCTACACCCTCTTCTTCCAGCCCAGCACCCGTACCCGCTGCAGCCACGAGGCGGCGATGCTCCGCATGGGCGGCGGGGTGATTACCGAAACCGACCCGCTGCACAATTCGGCCATGGCCAAGAACGAGAGCCTTTACGACAGCATCCGGGTGATCTCGCAGTACGCCGACGTCCTGGTGTTGCGACACGGCGACTCGGACGCGGTCTTCGCCGCCATCGACCGCCTCGGCCCCCACGCCTGTCCAATCATCAGCGGCGCCTTCGGTCACGTCACCCACCCCACCCAGGGCCTCCTGGACATGTATACCGCCTACCGGGTCGTCGACAAGCCGTTCACCGACATGCGCATCATCATCTCCACGCCGGACCTGTCCCGCGCCCGTTCCGGCCAGTCCTTCGCCCTCGGCGCGGCCCGCATGGGCGCGCACATCATCTACACCGGCGCCAGCGAGCTGCGGACGCCGCAGGTGATGATTGACAAGCTGAAGGCCATGGGCGCGAGCTACGAAGAACATTTCGATCTCGACAAGAAGGGCAACATCGCGCTGATGGAGAAGGCCGACCTTCTCTATCTCCCCGGCTCTTCCCTCAAGAAGGAAGATCCCAACCGGGAGGACTTCATGCGCAAGGTCGCCAACCATCACTTCACCCTGGACGATCTCCAGGGCATCAAGAGAAAGACCGGGCGCGCCGTCGGCATCATGCATTCGCTCCCGAGGAACGACTTCGAGTTCGACCAGGCCATCGACAACAGCGAGTTCGAGCTCTACTTCAAGCAGATCGGGTACAGCGTCCCGCTGCGCATGGCGCTTCTCGGCGCGATTTGCGGCGTCAATTAGCGGTCTGAAAAAACCGGCTTTGCGAATGCCGAATTCCGTTCGCTCCAGGATCGACATCCGGCGCTCCCGGGGAATTCGCTTCTCCGGAGGCGGGATGCGAGTGAACCGGGAGCGCTCCCCGCAAAGTCTCAACCAAAGATTCAGGACTTTGCCGGCCACGGAGATCGGCGGGAGAGTTCGGGACATCGAAGGAGAATCCGCACATGCGCGTCGACAAAAAAACCCTTCACCGGCTCATAAGCGACAAGCTCCACAAGGCGGGGCTCTCCCGGGAACACGCCGACATCGTTGCCGACGTCCTGGTGCACGCCGACCTGCGCGGCGTGCACTCCCACGGGGCGATGCGGGTCGAATACTATTCGGAGCGCATCGCCAAGGGGGGCACGAACGCCAAACCCGATTTCAAATACGAACGCACCGGGCCCGCCTCCGCGATCTTCGACGGCGACAACGCCGCCGGCCAGGTCGTCGCCAAGATCGGCATGGATTACGCCATCGACATCGCGAAGGAAAGCGGCGTCTCCGTTGTCGGCATGCGGCGCATGGGGCATTCCGGCGCCCTGTCCTACTTCGTCGAGCAGGCGGCCAACGCCGGTTTTCTCGGGCTTTCGGTATGCCAGTCCGACCCGATGGCCGTCCCCTACGGAGGCGCGGAGCCGTTTTTTGGCACCCATCCCATAGCTTTCGCCTCGCCCTCGGCGGAAGGCAGGCATGTCCTCGTGGATTTGGCGGTGACCGTGCAGGCCTGGGGGAAGATACTTCACGCGCGCTCGCGCAAGGAGCAAATCCCGGCCGGCTGGGCGGTGGACAGGGACGGCAACCCGACCACCGACCCCTTCCGGGTCGCTGCGCTCAACCACATCGCCGGCCCCAAGGGCTACGCGCTCGCGATGATGGTGGACATCCTTTCGGGCGTACTTCTCGGCCTCCCGTTCGGCAAGGATGTGACCTCGATGTACAACGATCTCACCGAAAAGCGCATGCTGGGACAGCTCCACATCGTTATCGACCCGGCGCGTTTCACCGACAGGGAGGCGTTTCTCGGGAATATCACCCGGCTCATGGCCGACTTGAACGCGGTCAAGCCCGCCACCGGCTTCGACCGGGTCCGCTATCCCGGCGAGGGCAGCCTGCTCCGGAGGCGCGCCTATGAAAAGGACGGCATCGAAATCGTCGACGAAATCTACAAATACCTTGTCTCCGGCGTGATCCACCGCGACAAATACGACAACAAGGGAGCCTTCGCGGTTTGAGGCGGCGCTTCCGGCCAGAACGGCGGAGGGGCGGACGGGGATCGATCCTCCGCCGCGCCTTTTGGAGAAGCCCATGTACGATCTGAAAATCGTCGGCGCGAGGATCGTAACGGACAACGCGATTTTTCCGGGAGACATCCTGGTCGCGGAGGGAAAAATCGCCGCCGTTGGCGACATGGGGAATGCGCGGGCGCGGGAAAGGCTGGACGCAAACGGCAAGTACGTTTTTCCCGGCATGATCGACTGCCACGCCCACCTGAACGATCCCGGCTTCACCTGGCGCGAGGATTTCCCGCACGGATCGGCAGCGGCCGCGGTCGGCGGCGTGACGACGATTATCGACATGCCGCTTCAAAACGAACCCGCGCTCACTAGCGCCGGGGTCTTCCGCGCCAAGGAGAAGGCGCTCGCCGGCCGGAGCCATGTCGACTACGCCTTTTGGGGCGGGCTGGTTCCGGCCAATCTGGAGAGTCTTGGGGAACTCGGCAAGGCGGGCGTCGTGGCCTTCAAGGCCTTCATCGGCCCGGTGTCGTCCGACTACTCCACCATCGATCTTGGCACTGCCCGGCGGGCGATGGGCATCCTCAGGCGGTTCGACGGCCTGGGGGGATTCCATTGCGAGGACTGCTCCGTCATCAAGACGGGCGAGGCGGAGGCGCGGGAACGCGCGGGAAAGAACGCGACTTGGCGCGATTTCCTGGATTCCCGCCCCCTCTCGGCGGAGATCATCGCGACCCGGGCGATCATCGAGCTCGCCCGCGAAACGGGAGCCCGGGTCCATATCTGCCACGTCAGCCATCCCGACGTGGCCGAGGCGATTCGCGGGGCGCGCCGCGGGGGCGTCCGGGTAACCGGCGAGACCTGCGCCCATTACCTGACCTTTTGCGACGAGGACGTCGTCGCGCGGGGCGGACTGTTCAAGTGTGCGCCGCCTCTCCGAAGCGCCGGGGCGCGGGAAAGGCTCTGGGAATACGTGGCGGACGGGACTCTCGCCGCCCTCGCCTCCGATCATTCCCCCTGCCGCGAGGATGAAAAGGACGAACGGATCCACGGTGCGCTCGGCGCCTGGGGCGGCGTTTCCGGCATCCAGAGCCTGATGCAGGCGGTGTTTTCCGAGGGAATCGTGAAAAGGGGATATTCCCCCTCCCTTCTCGCGAGGGCTTCCTCCACGACCGCAAAGGTGTTTGGCCTGGCGGCCAAGGGATCGATCCTTCCAGGCCTGGACGCGGATCTGGTGATTCTCGATCCCGACCGGGAGTGGGAGATCACCCCCGAATCGCTCAAATATCTCAATCGAATATCCGCTTTTGTCGGCCTGGCGGGCAGAGGACTGCCGGTGGCCACCCTCGTGCGCGGCAGGGTCGTGGCGAGGGACGGGGACGTTGTCGGCGGGCCGGGCGTCGGGCGCCTGGTGAAGAGGGGTTGACAAAAGCGTTTCCACCCCGATTTTGGCGGGGTTTTCGAAGGAGGGGTCAATGTCCGGCAAGAAAAGGTTGGCGGTGGTCGCCATTGGCGGCAATTCCCTGATTATCGACAAGAAGATCAGCGTCTCAGATCAGAACGACGCGGTCCGGAAAACCACCAGGCATATCGCCGACGTCATCCAAAGCGGCTGGCAGGTGATCGTCACCCACGGCAACGGGCCGCAGGTCGGCTTCCTCATGCTCCGTTCGGAGATTGCGCGGCAATACGCGGGCCTCCATATCCTTCCCCTGGTGAGCTGCGTGGCCGACACCATGGGCGGCATCGGCTACCAAATCCAGCAGGCGCTTCACAACGAGCTGAAGAAGCGGGGCCTTCCTTCGGACACGGTGACGCTCATCACCCAGGTGCTGGTCGACCCCGGGGATCCGAAATTCAACACCCCCGATAAATTCGTGGGCGAGTTCTACGACGACGCCAAGGCCGGGCAAG
>JAITKH010000139.1 GCA_031278535.1 Planctomycetota bacterium
CCAGCAGCCAACCCTCGTAGCCGGCCTCGGCCAGCAGGGAAAATATGGGGACAAAGTCGATGGAGCCGTCGCCCGGCACGGTAAAGGCGCCAAGCCTCACTCCCTTGAGAAAACTCAATCTTTCCGCGCGCACTCTCTCGATCACCGCCGGCCGGATATCCTTGAGATGCACATGGCGGACGCGGCGGATATGCTTTTCAAGCATGGACAGCGGATCGGCGCCAGAACAGGCGAAGTGCCCGGAATCGAAAAGCAGACCAACCCGGTCGGGATCCGTTTCCGCCATGAGCCTGTCGGTCTCGGCCGGGGTCTGGACCACCGTCCCCATATGGTGATGGTATGCCAGCCGGATGCCCTTGCCGGCCGCCAGAACGCCCAGTCGGTTCAGGCCGTTGGCGAGCCGTCGCCACTCCTCTTCGTTCATGACATGCCTGGCTTCGAAGAGGGGAGTCTCCATCTGGCCCTGGATGCTGTTCCCCTGTTCGGACACGCCGATGAGACCGGACCCCATCGCCTTGAGAAAGTCGCATTGCCGGATGAACCCGCGTTCCGTTTCCTCGAACGGGCGGGTGGTGAGAAAGGAACTGAACCAGGCATTGGCAATTTCCAATCCGCGCAGGCTAAGAGCCCTGGCGAGGATCGCCGGATCTTTTGGATATTTGTTGCCGATTTCGGTTCCGGTGAAGCCGGCGAGGGCCATTTCGCTGACGCATTGCTCGAAGGTGTTGTCGCTTCCCAAGTCGGGCATGTCGTCATTGGTCCAGGCAATGGGCGCCATGCCCAGCTTCACCTTGCCGGGTTTGAACATGTTCGTCCCCAATAGGCCGCGCGTCCGGATTTTTCGGCTGGCGCGGCGCCGGCCCGCTCACTTCAAATATTTCGCCACATTCGCCTTGTCGATAAACATCTGCTCGACAATCACCTCCTTCGGAACCTGTTTGCCGTTAAGGGCGTCGACCATCACGTCGACCGATTTGGCTCCCTGGGCCGAGGTGTTCTGCGACACGGTTCCGGTGAGGCGGCCGTCCTTCACCGCCGCCAGGGCGTCGGGAACGGCGTCAAGCCCGTAAACCTTGATCTCTTTCTGGAGCTGGGCGTCCTCCACCGCTTTCAGGGCGCCAAGCGCCATGCCGTCGTTTTGGGCCACGACAACGTCGATTTTCGTGCCGGCCTGAAGCCAGTTCTCCATCAGGCGCAGCGCCGCCTCGGTATCCCAATTGGCGGTTTGTTCGAAAACGACTTGCATGCCGGGATTCCGATCCAGCACTTTCTTGTAGCCTGCGCTCCTGCCAATCTGCGCGTCGGAACCCATGGGCCCGAGGAGGAGGGCGACATTGCCCTTGCCGCCGATCGCCTTGGCCGCCTCCGCCATTTCCAGCTCGCCGCCGTCCTCGTGGCTGACCCCGACAAAGGAGACGGCGTTCTCCTGGTTGGTCGCCTTCTGGTTGACGGTCACCAGCGGAACGCCGGTCTCCTTCGCCAGGTTCACGGCCGGCTGGATGCCGTCCACCGACACCGCCTCGACGATGATGCCGTCGATTCCCTGGGCGATGAGCGATTCGATCTGCCCGACCTGCCGGGCCGCATCCTTGTTGCCGTCGTTGACTATCAGGGTGACGCCCAGCTCGGCGGCGCGTTTCCTGACGGCGTCGGACATTTCGATGGTGAAGGCATTGGACATGTGGCTCATGCAGAGGGCCACGGAGCGTTCGGCCGCCCCGGACGCGGCGGGAACGAAGAACGGGAAAAACAGCGCGACAACGACGATTTTCGCCAGGATTGATTTCATGATGGTTTCCTTTCCCTGAAAGCGGTCCGGTCCACTATGCCCGCTTCCGCCGGCCCGACGCCGGCGGCGTCCCGGATTGTGTCATCTCTTCCTCTTGGCCCGAATGTCGTAAAACACCGCGGCGATGATGATTGCGCCCTTGATGACCAGTTGGAGGTTGGACGGCATTCCCATGAGGTCCAGGCCGTTACCCATGACGGCGATGAAAATGGTGCCGATGACCGCTCCGTGCCATTTTCCCGCGCCGCCGCTCATGCTGATGCCGCCAATGGTGACGGCGGCAATGGCGTCAAGCTCGTATCCCGATCCGGAATTCGGGTTGCCGGACACGATGCGCGACGCCAGGAGAAGGCCGGCCAGTCCGGAAAGCGCTCCGGATATGGCATAAACGCTCATTTTCACCAGTCCTACCCGGATTCCCGAAATCCTGGCGCTCATTTCGTTGCCGCCGACGGCGTAAACATGCCGCCCGTAAACGGTCCGGGTGAGGACGAAGGCACCGGCGGCGACGACGGCAAGGAAATAGACGGACAGAATGGGGGCGCGGTAGGGGAAGCCGGCGGAAGGGAAAAAGCCGCCCGCCAGATTCTCGAACGGTTTCGAAATGTTGTAGATGGGGGAGCCGCCGCTGAGAATCAGCGCCAATCCCCTTCCCATTGTCAGCATGCCCAGCGTGACGATGAACGGAGGAATTTCGCCAAACGCCACCAGGAAGCCGTTGGCGCAGCCGAGAGCCAGGCCGACAAGCATCGCCAGCGCGACGGGAATGGCGAGATGATATTCGCCGGGATGGGCGAACATGGAAGCGGCGACGCCGCTGACCGCCAATATGGAGCCGACGGAAAGATCGATGCCGCCGGAAACGATGACGAACATCATCCCCACTGAGAGAATGCCGTTAATGGAAGCCTGCTTGATTACCAGGACGAGGTTGCGGGGGCTGATGGAAGTGCCGCCCGAAACCACGGCCAGGGCGACAATAAGGGCGATGAAGGCGGCAAAAATGCCCAGCTCCCGCACGGTGTATTTCCCGACGCGATTCTTCATCGTACGCCTTTTCCCGTTGGGCCGAGATTGGCGGCGAGCGTCATGATCGCCTCCTCCGTCAGCTCGCTTCGATCGAGCGTGCCGGCCAGTTCTCCGTCGGCCATGACAATCACCCGGTCGCTCATGCCGATGATTTCGCCCATTTCGGACGAGATCATGAGTATGGCCTTCCCCTGGGCCGCCAGTTCGCGGATAAGCTGATAGATTTCGCGCTTGGCGCCGACGTCGATCCCCCGGGTCGGTTCGTCGAAAATGATGACTTCCGGCCCCGCCATCAGCCATTTGGCCAGGACCGTCTTTTGCTGGTTGCCGCCCGAGAGGGAAGCCGCGGGCGTGTCGGCCGATTCCGCCTTTATCGCCAGTCTTTTCATGTATTCGTCCACCCCGGCCCGTTCGCGGACGCGATCAATGATGCCAAGGCGGCTGCATTCCTCCAGGGAGACGATGCTGATGTTTTCCCCCACCGTGGCGGCGAGATTCAACCCTTTCTGCTTGCGGTCGTCGCTTACCAGGGCCATTCCGCCCAGGACGGCGTCGCGGGGCGATCTCACATCCGCCGGCTTTCCGCGCAAAAGGGTTTCGCCGGATGTTTTCGGGGTAAGCCCGAACACGCATTCCGCGACTTCGGTCCGGCCCGAGCCCATCAGCCCGGCCATCCCCAGAATCTCTCCGCTCCGGATCTGAAAGGAAACATTCCTGAACCTGTATCCATCCGAAAGTCCGGACACCTCCAGGACCGCGCCGTCGATGTGCCGATCAGGAGGGGGCGGGGGGTAGATATCGTCGATTTCCCGGCCCACCATCTGGCTGACGAGCAATTCCGGCGTCATTTCCCTTGTCGGGCGGCTGGCGACGAAGTTGCCGTCGCGCAGAACGGTGACGGTTTCCGCAATCTTGAAAATTTCGTCTATTTTGTGGGAAATGTAAATTATGGACGCGCCGGAAGTTTTCAGCCTCTCCACGTGCGCGAAAAGCCGATCCGCCTCTTTTTCGTTTATGGCCGAGGTCGGTTCGTCCATGATTATTATTTCCGCGCCCTGCGATACCGCCTTGACGATTTCGACAAGCTGCGTTTCCGCCACGCTCAGCCCGCGCATCGCGGCGTCGGGGCTGATGCCGATCCCGAAACCGGCCAGGAGATTTTCGGTTTCGCGCCTGGTTTTGCGCCTGTCCACCATGCTCAGCGGTCCCATGGCGTTTCTTTTCCATTCCCGGCCCAGGAACAGGTTGTCGGCCACCGACATGTCGAGAATCGGGTAGAGTTCCTGGTGGATCATGGCGATGCCGCGGGCAAGCGCCTCGCGCGGCGAAGCGATGACGACAGGCTCGCCGTCCAGGAATATTTCGCCGGAATCGGCCATGTGGATGCCAATCAGTATTTTCATCAGCGTGGACTTGCCGGCGCCGTTTTCTCCCATCAGGGCGTGGATTTCTCCGCGCCGAAGGGTGAAATCAAGATTGTTCAGCGCCCGAAGATTGCCAAAACTCTTGGAAATACCGCGCATGACGAGCTTTTCGGTTGCCGCCATCCTGTCCAATCCCCTTTCGTCCCGAACGGCGCCGCCCGCGTCTCAATACAACCGCGCTTGCTTCAGGTGTTCCACCTTGTCCCGGTAAGCTTCCCTTCCCTTTTCGCTTGCCGTCACTTCGGCCACTCCCACATGCCACCAGGAGTCGTAGCCGTGCGTCATGGTTTTGGGGAGCGTCTTGATGTCAATCAGCGTGGAAACCGTATCGACGAGGGCGGATGTGAGCGCCGTTTCGAGCTGCTCCAGGGTTCGCGCCGTGTAGGTCCTGGCCCCGTAGCCGGCTGCCGACATGGCGTAATCAATGCGGAGCATCTCGCCGTCCAGGCCTCCGCCTGGCGAGCGCTTGCGGAATTCGGTGGCGAGCGATCCCACCCCTTTCGACATTTGCAGGTTGTTGATGCAGCCGAATCCGGCGTTGTCGAAAAGCAGGACATTGATCTTGACGCCTTCCTGGATGGCGGTAACCAGTTCCGAATGGAGCATCAGGTAGCTGCCGTCGCCCGCCATGGCGTACACCTCGCGCCCCGGCTCGGCCAGCTTCGCGCCCAGGGCGGCAGCGATCTCATATCCCATGCAGGAATAGCCGTATTCCATGTGATAGGAGTCGCGGACGTCGGTCTCCCACATCCGTTGCATGTCACCCGGCAGGCTCCCGGAGGCGCCAACCACGATGGCGTCCGGCGGGATGATTTTCCGGATAAGCGCCAGGGCGGCGGTCTCGGCCACGGCGCCGGCCGTCGCTTTTCGGAAATCGTCGAGGGAACGGGGATCCCGATCCGCGACCTCGGGTTCGAAGCCGGGAACGCAGGAGATGGACGAAAGCCGGCGCATTTCCGCCGCCCAATCCGCCTTGGCCCTGGCCGGGGCGTCACCCTGGGCGGATTTGTATCCCGAGGCGGCGAGAAGTTTCCCCAGGCCGGTGATTGCCGCCCTGGCGTCGCCCACCACCTGCTGCGCATCCATTTTCATTGCGTGGAAACGAGAGATATTTATCGCCGCCACCTTGACGCCGGGATACCGGAACAGCGACTTGGAGGCGGTGGTGAAGTCCGAGAAGCGGGTTCCCGCGCCGATGACCAGATCGGCTTCGGCGGCCAGGCGGTTGGCAGCCAGGTTGCCGGTGGCGCCGATCCCGCCCAGGTTGAGAGGATGCCCGCCTTTCACCGCGCTTTTGCCGGCCTGGGTCTCCGCCATCGGAATCGAGAATCTTTCGCAGAATTCCGCCACCGCCTCCCCGGCCTCCGAGTACCGGACGCCGCCGCCGACCACCAGAATCGGTTTCCGGCTGGCCGCTATCATGTCCGCAGCCGCCCGCAGTTCCTCTTCGGGAGGGATCGGGCGGGGGATGAGGTGGGTCCGGCGCGCAAAGAAGTAATCGGGGAAGTCCCACGCCTCGCCCTGCACGTCCTGCGGCATGGCGACGCAGACCGCGCCGGCGGCGGCCGGGTCGGTGAGAACGCGCATGGCGTTGATCAGGGCGGTCATCAGCATTTCCGGGCGGCTGACCCGATCCCAATAGCGGCAGACGGCCTTGAAGGCGTCGTTGGTGGTGACGGTCAGGTTTTCGGGAATCTCGATTTGCTGGAGCACCGGGTCGGGTTGGCGGGTGGCGAAGGTGTCGGAAGGAAGGAGGAGAAGGGGGATGTTGTTGACGGTGGCGACGCCGGCGGCGGTGACCATGTTGGCGGCGCCGGGCCCTATGGACGAGCCGCAGGCGATGATCCGGCGCCGGTTGTGCTGCTTGGCGAAACCGGTGGCCATGTGCGCCATGCCCTGTTCGTTCTTGCCCATGTATATCCTGAGCCGGCCGGGATTGGCGTCCAGCGCCTGGCCGATTCCGACGACGAACCCGTGCCCGAATATGGCGGCGTACCCTTCGACAAACTTCTCTTCCCGGCCGTCGAACAAAACGTACTGGTTATCGAGAAACCTGACGAGCGCCTGGCCGGTGGTCATGCGAATGACAGGCATGGAGATGCGTCCTCCCAAGATAATAAAAAGTTTGTATAAACGTGAATTCCAGCAAACAGGCACAAAAAACCGGGGGGACGAAAACCATTCCACTCGGTAACGGACCAACGACAATCCGGGTGACTGAAAACGTCAGGGCAAAAGCGCGGAGCACGGAGTACGATGCCAGCGGCGAAAGTGCGTCCGTATGGTAAAACGCCGGAATCCGTTTGTCAAGCTTTTTTTCTTT
>JAITKH010000147.1 GCA_031278535.1 Planctomycetota bacterium
GCGCTCACTTTTATCCTTGACCTTTCATATCGCTTCCGGAAACGAAAAACGAGCGCAGGCCATCGCTTGAACCATATAAACCGAAAACCACTTCGGTATGGGTATATCCATATCCCAGAAAATTTCAAGCAAATTTTCAGGAATTTTCCCGGACATCCTATTTCACCAGGTATCCACCGTCCACCGGGATAATGGCGCCGCCCAGGTAGTCGCTGGCGCGCGAGGAGAGGAAGATGGTCGTTCCCTTGAGATCTTCAGGCTTTCCCCAGCGGCCGGCCGGTATGCGATCGAGTATCTGTTTTCCCCGGACCGGATCCTTCACCAGGGCGTCGCACATGTCGGTATGCATATAGCCGGGAGCGATGGCGTTGACGTTCACCCCCCGCCCCAGCCAGTCGTTCGAAAGCTCCCGGGTGAGCTGGGTGACGCCGGCCTTGGAAGCGGTGTAGGCGGGAACGGTCTGGCCGCCGAAATGCGCCACCATCGAACTGATGTTGATGATCTTGCCCCTGCCCTTCGCCAGCATTATCCGGCCGGCAAGTTGGCAGCAGATGAACACCGCGTCAAGGTTGACCCGCAGGATGTCGTCCCAGTCGCCGACGGGAAAATTTTCCGCCAGGTGCCGGCGCTGGATGCCGGCGGCGGTGATCAGGATGTCGACGTCGCCGCCCAGCAGTTTCAGGCTTTTTTCGAACGAGGAATACACCTCTTCGCGACGGAGAAAATCACCCCGCGCCGCCGCGCACGTACCCGGCCCCCTGGCCGTCAGTTCCGCCGCCGTCCGGAAACAGGCGTCGGAGGAGCCGATGACCGCCACTTCGCAGCCGGCCTCGACCAGGGCCTCGGCCATGCTCCGCCCGAGCCCTTTGGCGCCGCCGGTGACGATGGCCTTTTTCCCGTCGATGCGGAACAAGTCGTAAATGGTATCCATGTCGTCTCCAAAATGAATCATTCCCCGGCACACAATTCCGCTTTCGCACTCAGCCTGAAACCAGATTGGGCAGGAAGAGGGATAAAATGGGAACATAGGCGAACAGGACGGAACAGGCGACCTCGACGCCAACAAAAGGCATCAATTGTCGCGCCACTCTGCTCACCGGCTGCCCCGACAGGCCGCACGAAACGAACATCGTGGTCCCGAAGGGGGGCGTGGCCTGACCCAACGCCAACAGGAAGACGAACACCAAGCCGAAATGGACGGGATCGATCCCGAAGCCGAAGGCGATAGGGGCGAGGATGGGGCCAAGGATGAGATTCGTGGCCCCGACTTCCAGGAACATGCCGCAGAATAGGAGAAGGGCGATGATGAGAATCCAGAACATGTATTTGTCGCTGGCGACGGCCATGAAGGCTTCGGTCACATGCACCGGGATGCGGTAGTGGGTGATGAGGTAGCCGAACATTTGCGCGGTGACCACCAGGAACATGAGGCTGGCGGTGGAAACGGCGGTTTCCTTGACGACCTGCCAGACCTCCCTCCCGGTGATTTCGCGGTAGACGGCCAGGCAAACGAGGAAACCATAGAAGACGGCCACCACGGCGGATTCGGTGGGAGTGAAAACGCCGGCATAGATGCCGCCCAGGATGATCAGCGGCATGACGAGCGCCCAGATCGCACCCTTGAAGGACACGAGGAACTGCCGGAAAGAGAAGCTGTCGCCGACGGGAAAGCCGCTCTTCTTCGCCCTTATAAAGGCGTAAACGCACAGGAACATTCCGGTGAGTACCCCGGGAATGACCCCAGCCATGAGCAGCTTGGCGACGGACACCCCGGTGATGTTGCCGTAGATGACAAAAACGGTGCTGGGCGGGATGACGATGCCCAGTGTGCCGCCGATGGCCTGGACCGCGGCCGAGTAATCCCTGGGATAGCCGCGCTTGATCATCTCCGGGTACATGAGGCCGCCGATGGCGGCGGTGGTGGCAACCGATGAACCGGAAATGGCGGCGAAAAAGGTGCAGGCCACGATGGACACCAGCGAGATGCCGCCGGAAACCCAGCCGACGATGGCGTCGGCGAAGGCCACCAGCCGCTTCGACAGTCCGCCCTTCGCCATGACGTCGCCGGCCAGGAAAAACGCCGGCAGGGCCAGCATGGCGAAATTGTCGCAGCCGACGAACGTCCGCTGCGCCAGCAGGGAAAAGGAAAGCGCCGGATCGAGATGGATGGCTGTGCAGCACGCCAGACCAAGAGCCCAGGTGATGGGAATCCCGAGCAGCATGGCTACCATGAGGACCGCGATCATCAGGCTTGCGGAAAGCGGCATTATTGGGTCTCCCTCTCGCGGGGCCGCCCGGCCGCGAAACGGGCCAGCAGCCTGAGGACAAGCGACAACACGGCAAGGGAAAAGCCAAGACAGAGGATTCCGTACATGACGTCCATGGTGATCTGCATGGCGGGGCTGCGCTGGAACCTGCCGATGCGCATGAGGGGGATGGTCGAATACACGAAGAAACAGGACACGGCCAGGGCGATCAGTTCGCGGGAAATCTCCATCGCCGGTTTCAGGAAGCCGGGCAGGAAATTGTCGATGAGATCGATGCGGACAAAGTTATCCCGGGTAATCCCGATGTTGACACCCAGAAGAATCATGACGACAAACAGGTAGCGCGACAATTCCTCCGACCAGGGCAAACTGTAAAAGACGACGTAACGGAAAAACGTCTGTAACAGGATCACCGTCAGGAGAAGCATGAGGGCGAGGCCTATGATCCAGTTGATCAACCCTTGCAGCCGGCTGTGCCAGAAGAAAACCGTTTTCATCACGATCTCCCGCGGGGGCGGCGGTTCCCCGCCGTCCCCGGACAATTGCGGAGCCTACTTCAGGCTCTCCATTTTTTCCAGCGTTTCGGCGAACCGCTGCCCGTATTTCTCGCGCACCGGCCGGGATTTTTCGACAAAACCCGCCTTGTCGGGATAGGTGACCGCCATGCCCTTGGACTTCAGGGTGTCCACCGCCTCGGCGTCCATTTTTCGGGAAAGATCGCGTTCGAACAGGCCGGCCTCGTCCAGGCAATCCTGGATGATCTTCTGATCCGCCGGCGGGATGGAGGCCCAGGTGGCGGGCGAAACGATGATGAAGACGGTGGCGTAGCAGTGCTGGGTGACGGCCAGCTTTTTGTTGACCTCGACCACGTTGTTCTTGTCGATAACGGTCGTTGGATTCTCCTGCCCGTCGATGGCGCCCTGCTGCATGGCGGTGTAGGCGTCGCCCCAGGCCATGGGGACGGCATCGGCGCCGAAGGCGCGCCAGAGATCCTGGTGAATCTGGTTTTCCATCACCCGGATGCGCAGACCCCTGACGTCCTCGACGCTGTTGACGTCGCGCCTGGAATTGGTCAGGTTACGGAAGCCAGACTCCCAGATGCCCAGCCCCTTGATGCCGACGTTGTCAAGCATCGCCAGGAAATTCTTCCCGATTTCGCCGAGGAAAATCCTGTCCGCGTGGGCGGGACTCTCGATCACGTAGGGAAGATCGACGGCGGAAATCTCGGGGACGAAATTGCCCAGGACCGACTGGTTGACGACGGCGATGTCGAGATTGCCGAGCTGGACCCCTTCGACGTTGTCGCGCTCGGCCCCGAGCTGACCGTTGTGGAAGGTGTTGACGACGAAACGGCCGGCGGTGCGATCCCTGACCAGCGCGGCGAAGCGATCCATCGACTGCCCGATGGCGCCGTCGGATGCCGACACCTGGCTCATGCGCAACTCCTGCCCGGCCCGGGCCGTCCCCGGAAAAATGATCGCGAATGCGGCGGCGATCAACGCGAATTTCCTCATGCCTTGCATTGCCTCTCTCCTCTCCCAAAAAAGGATTCCACTTCACGCCGCCATGAAAGGGACGGCGTGGAATTCACGGGGGATACGCCGTCCGCGCGGTCGCGGATGCCTAGTGTTCCGCGCAGTCTCACTCTTTGATTGAGACTTTGTGGAACAATAGTTCGCCTTACGGCGTTTGCAGCGTGCCGTCCGGCAGCCGCGTCTGTGTCCAAAGGGTGACGGCATTCCCGCAAGGATATTTTGCCGCTTCGGATTCGATCAGATCGACGCCCAGCCCCGGCTTGCCGTTGGGATAGACATACCCGTTCCGGAATTCGGGCAATCCCGGGAAAACGTCCAGCAGCGCCTCGCGCGGGCCTTTGATCTCCTGGATGATGAAGTTGGGTGGCTCGGTGCCCGACCATTCCTGGAGTCCGAAATTCTGCGAGGCGACGTCCAGGTGTATGTTGGCGGCGTGGGCGATCGGCGACATGTCGCCGGGGCCGTGCCAGGCGGTCCGCACCCCGAACTGCTCGGCGAATATCTGCAGCTTGCGGGTCGGGGTGATGCCGCCGATCTGGCTCGGGTGAACGCGGATGAAATCGATCAGCCCTTCGGCGACGATGTTCCGCCATTCGTAAGGATGGTTGAACAGTTCGCCCTGGGCAAGGGGGGTGGCGATTTTTGCCCTGAGCTCGCGCAGGTATTCGTGGCGCTCCAGCGGAATGGCCTCTTCGAGAAAGAACAGTTTGAACGGCTCCAGTTCTCGTCCAAAGACGATGCCGTCGCGGGGATGCAGGCGCTCGTGCACATCGTGGCAGAAATCGATCCCGAAGCCGAACCTGGCGCGGAGATCCTCGAACAGCTTGACGGTGTCCCGCATATAAACCTTGCCGTCGAGATAAACACCGGGGGGCGCCCCCTCCGGCGCAGCCTCCGACGCGGCGGCGAAACCACCGCCGCCGTAACCGCCGCACTGGACGCGGATAAACCTGATTCCCCGTGCCCGGTACCTCTCAATGTTGTCAATGATCTCGGCGGTGTCCCGCCCGTCGGCATGGCGGTAAACGGGTACGCCCTCGCGAACCTTGCCACCGAAAAGCTGGTAGACGGGCATGCCGGCCATCTTTCCCTTGATGTCCCAGAGGGCCATGTCCACGCCGGAAATGGCATTATTCTCGATCGGGCCGTTCCGCCAATAGCCGTTGTAATGCATGAGATGCCAGAGTTGCTCGATATTCTCCGCATCCTGGCCGACAAGCAGCGGTTTCAGGTATTCCTCCACCACCAGTTTGACCGCCAGATGGCGGTAGGCGAACGTGCCGCAACCCAGGCCATACAGGCCCGGCTCCGTGGTCTCCACCCTTACCGCCACCAGGTTGATCCCCTCCGGGGCGGTGCAGATGGCGCGGATGTCGCGAATGCCAACTGTCATGATTGTCGCTCCTCCCGGCGCCGATGCCGGCCGGCCACAAGCCACAGCGGGAAAAATCGGCGTTCTTTCCGCGATCCCTCCGCCGGAACGCGCCCCTCCCGCGTCCGTATCCGGAAGACGGCTACTCGCCCGTGACGAGGCGGGCGAGAGCCTGTTCCAGGTGTTCGGCCATGAGTTTCCGCGCCAGCCGGGGATCGCGATTCTCGAATGCCTTCAGGATGAGGGTATGGTAATAAACGCCGTCCTTGTATCCGAAAATCGCGTTTATCCGCTGGTGATCCAGCCGCGTCTGCCGGAACACATCCCGAAGCGCGGCATGGATCAGGGGATTGCCGCAACCCTCGCTTATCGCGAGATGAAAGAGGATGTCGTGGCTGACAAACTTTTCCGTGTCGCCGATGCTGGAAACCTGCAAATGCAACTGCCGCCCCAAACGCTCCGCCAGTCCGGCGTCATCCCGCCGTGCGGCGAGAAAACAGGCCTCCGGTTCGAGGAGGGAGCGGAACTGCAAGACCTTGGCGACATCCCGGCATTCCTCCTCGCCGATGCCATTCCCCCCGCCGCTCAGGACATCAAGGTTGCCGATCCTGAGAAACGTACCTTTTCCCTTGACGCTTTCCAGCACGCCGAGGGTGATGAACTGCTGGATAGCCAAGCGGACGCTGACCCGACTTACGCCAAGTTCGCGGGTCAGGGCGTTTTCGGACGGCACTTTTTCGCCGGCGAGCCATTTCCCGCCGAGGATGTTCCGGCGCAGGTATTCGGCCACCTGCTGGGAAGCGCCGGGCTTGACGGTTTTCGCGGCATTCCTGGCGCCGACCGGAATCACGGCATCGCCTCATTGACTATCATGATATGCACATTATGTCCATACTTGACTAACAAGTCAAGATATTTTCCTCAAATTTTTGACAAATTATTTCCACCTTCCATTTAATTTTCATCAATACAGTGTAATTATTGGGAATATCAAGAAAACAGCAATGTCTGTTTTCGACAAGAATCGATACAGGATTGCGAAAAGTTGATAGTCAAGAAGAATGGATATGTACAGAAAGCAAACAATCCGCCGCTTTATTGTGCAATCGGCTGCATAAGTCCTGCCGTCCCGAATGATCCGCTCCAAAATCGTCGGAGGGTCGATCAGAGAAAGAAAGTGCTGAACCAGGGGAACAGCACGAAGATGAAAAATACGGCGGTATAGCCGACGAAAAAGGGTATCTCTCCCTTGGCGATGGCGCCGATTTTCAGTCCGGTGACGCTGGAGGCGGCGAAGAGATTTACCGCCACCGGGGGGGTCATGGTGCCGATGACGTTGGAAATGCAGACGATCATGCCGAAATGGACGTTGTTGAGTCCCAGGCTCTGGGCTATGGGCCAGAGCACCGGCACCAGCAGGACGCAGATGGCGATCCCTTCGAGAAAGGTGCCGAAAATGAGCAGCGTCACGGCGATGACCAGCGAAAAAATCGTCGGCGACAGTTCGAGGGCGATAATGGCGTTGACCATGGCGCGGGAGATTCCGGACATGGTGAAGACCCAGGAGAAGGCGGTCGAGGTGGCGATGATGAAAAGAATCATGGCGCTCGACTTGGCGGATTTGATGATGATGGGTACGACCTCCCCGAGTGGAATGGCGCGATAGAGGAACACCCCGACCAGAAAGGCGTAAATGACCGACGTCGAAGCCGATTCGGTGGGGGTGAGGTAACCCGAGTAAATGCCACCGAGGATGATCACCGGCAGCAGCAGGGCCGGGATCGCCACGAAGGTGGACTTGAGGAAGCCGAGAAAAGTGATTTTCCCTTCGTCTTTTGGCCAGCCCTCTTGGTGCGAATAGACCAGGCAGACGGCGACGAGGGCGACGATGATCATGCTTCCGGCGACGATCCCGGCCGAGAAGAGGTTCGAAATGGAGCAGTTGGTGATGGTCCCGTACACCACCATGATGATGCTCGGGGGGATGATGGGCCCGAGCCCTCCCGCCACCGCCAGGAGGCCGGCGCTCCGCTCCCGGGGATAGCCGAATTTCACGATTTCCGGGTAGATTGTGGAACCGATGGCGATCACCGTGGCCGGGGCCGATCCGGAGAGGGCGGCGAAGAAGGCGCAGGCCAGCACCATGGCGTAGGCCATGCCGCCCCGCACCCGGCCGACGATGGAATTGACAAACTCCACCAGGCGTCGGGAGATGCCGCCGCTGGTCATGAGGTTGCCGGCCAGGACGAAGAAGGGGATGGCCATGATGGCGTAGGCGTCCAGGGCGGTGAAGATGCGCTGGGCCGCCCCGGCCAGGGGGATGTCGAGAAGCAGCATGCAGACGACGGCCGAGATCCCGAGGGACATGGCAATGGGGACGCCGAAGATCAGGAGCAGGGCGAGGACGCCGAAAAGAACGCAGCCGACGCTCAGGGTGTCTGTCATGCCGCGCCTCCTTCCGCCGCACCGGCCTTGCCGCCGGAGAGGAACGTTGTCAGCATCAGGATCAGGGTCAGGCCCTGTACCGCGGTGATGATTCCGAAACTGAGCGGCAGGGCCGCGTAAGGAACGTACATCGGAACCTCGAGCCCGGGCGAAAGCTGCCCGAATTGTACCTGTTTTTCCAGCAGGGTGAAGGATGTCCAGAAAATGATCGCGGAAAAGGCAACGACCACCATCTTGCCGAGGATCCGGATTATTTCCCCTCCCTTCCCCTTGAATTTGTCGATGATGGCGGTGATGGCTATCTGGCTTCCGTCCCGCAGCCCGATTTCGGTGCCCAGCAGGGCCATGTACACCATGCAATAGCGGGCCAGTTCCTCGAACCAGGAAATGCCGGCGCCGATCAGGTTACGATTCACCACCTGCGCAAAGGCCGACAGGGACATCACGACGAAGGACAGGGCGAGAATCAAGTTTTCAAGCTTTTGCAGACAGGCGATTGTTTTTTTCATGGCTCCCCCCCCCCGGCCGGGCCGCGTTTCCAGGACACCGCGCCAGGCGCTATTTCTTGGCGTCGTCCACCACCAGCACCACCTGCGGATCCGGCGTCTTACGGAAATTCGCGCCCCGCCGCGTCTGCGGAAGACTCCTCCTGCCAACGATTGTTTCCGGCACCCGTTCCCCGTTGCGGACGATCGCCCGGCGATTCACGCGGTATCCGAATGGTTTCCGTCCGGCCACACGCATGATCGAGGGGAAGGAAAATGGGTCGGACAACCGCCGCCGGGTGGCTTTCCCGTCTTGACAACAGGGTCACGTGCGGCTTGTCTAAACCCTTTACCCGATTTTTTTGAACGTGTCAAGCATGTTCCGCCGAAATCGAACGGTGCCGCCAGGATATCCGTTCGTACAAATCGTCCTTGCGGAGTGCGGCAGTCGCTGTGCACTGCCCTTCCGCGTCGCTGGTTCGCGCGGGCGAATGCGCGGCGAACGCATCAATCCATATCCATGACGATGGATTGATTCTTGCGCTCACCTGTTTGCGCACGTGAGCCAATCGGTTTACCCGTCTTGAAGGGTGAAGCCAAACCCTCGAAAATAATAAACGGCACGCTTTACCAGGAGCAAAAGGAAAGCGCCGAAACGCGGGGCGCCGCCGACATTTACCGGGCCGACGCCGACACCGTCCGCGACTACGGGAAACTGCTCCGGGACGCCGGCGACCCGACCCGACCGGAAAACATCGAGCAGGTGGCCCGCTGGTTCGAGGAATAGCCGCGGGAGGGGCGGGCGCCGTCGGTGGAACTGGTGAAGCCCTTCGGCCTTTTCTCGAAGTGGCTGACCAGCGTCTATTCCACCATCCGCCACTGCGCCGGCCGGGACATGAACCCGGAGACGCGGGGCGCGTTCGACCGGTGGCTGGCGCCGGAGCGGGAAATCGCCGGGCCGAGGCCTATTACGGCGGCCTGAAATCGTCCGATTTCCTGAATCTCGTCGACGACCGGGAGAGACGCAAAAAGCTGGAGGAAAACTATCCCGGACCCGTCAACGGATTCTGGGCCGCCATGCGGGGGGAATGGCCAGGGCAGTGTCCCCGGTTCGGCCGGCTTCCGCCTCGGGGGAAGTGGAGTTCGAAAAACTTCAGCCTTATGCGAACTTCTCCCGCACCCTTTCAAGAAACACCTGGGCGGCCGATGAAAAGATCTGGTGCTTTTTCCAGGCGATATCGAGTCCCGACTCCACTCGCGGTTCCAACAACCTGAAGCAAAGCCCGCCGGCGTTCACCAATCCGCCGATGGACAATGCGCAGCCGATGCCCTGTTCCACCAGGATGGATGCGTTGTAGATCAGATTGTAGCCCGCCACCACGTTCAGCTTGTCGAAGTCTTTTCCCATCCATTCGACAAGGGCGTTTTTCATCCCGCCGTGCCGCGGCACAATAAGCGGCACGGCCGACAAGTCCCCGCGGCGAATAGTCCTTTTCTTCGCGAGCGGGCTGTCTTTGCGCATCAGCAAACCCCAAACGTCCCTGGCTGGCAGATTGACATAATCGTATTTCTCCAGCTCGACGGGCTGAAGAAGAATGCCGAAGTCCAGCAATCCCTTGTCGAGTCGCTCGATAACATCCACGGCGTTGCCGCTGTGGAGCTTGAAGCGAATTCCGGGATGGTCTCTCCGCACGCGCCCGATTATATCTGCGACCAGGCGCATCGCCCGCGTCTCCCCGCCGCCGATATGGATTTCGCCACTCGCCGCTTCCCCGCCGGGATTGAACTCAGCTTCGGTTTTCTCGACCAGGTCGAGGATTTCGCCGGCGCGTTTGCGGAGGCGCATTCCTTCAGCCGTCAGAGCCACGCTGTGGCTGCGGCGAACGAAAAGCCTGGTTCCCAGCTCCTCCTCGAGCTCCTTGATCCGTTTTGACAGCGTTGGCTGCGCGACACGCAGGAAATTCGCCGCGCCGGTCACGCTGCCTTCCCTGGCGACGGCGAGAAATGAGCGCAAAACCCGCAGTTCCATCGGCAATCCCTCCCGGAATGCTATCGGCACTGTAGAGCGCATGACATTCCTGTAGGGAATATCATGATATTTTTTATAAATATTGGCTATTCCACATTTTCGGTCTTATAATACACGCGATGGGAGGAACATGCAACGAAAACACTGTTTCCACTCTTCCTGGTTTGCGCTGTGGCCACCGCCGCGTCGAATGAAGGAGTGGACGCGGGGTTGATTATCAAGGGAATCCCGGCGCAGCTGCGCACCTGCGCCGGTTTTCCCGGAAGCCTGAACGCTCCCGGCGCATTCATGGCGGCATTAGCGGAACGCGCGGCAAATGGCATCGCCGATGCGGAGGGCAAAAAATCCCGAACCTCGTGCCGGCGACCAGGCCGGCCTCGAGTTCGGAACGGATAATCAGACAAGGTTGTTTGGTCAACCGGTCGCGGTTGCGATTCATGTCATGATTTCGCGCCCGCCATCGACGAGTTTCTGAATATGCAGCCAATGCCCGGGCGGTTCTTGAGGTTATGCTCGAATAATTCCAGGCCGGGACGGAAAGGCGCTTGATGCCTGTCGAATCTTGGAGAATGCGGCGCAAATGGCATAAAAGCATCAGGTTTGCGATCGCCGCCGTTTTCATGATCACGACGGCTTTCAGCATAACCATTGTCCCGGAGACAGCCGCCGGATTCCGGATATTTCAGCCCGGGCCGGCGTGGGTGAAATTGGCGGCGGGCGCCGCTGTCTCCGGAGTCGCGCTGGCAGGAGGATTCCTCCTTCCGACCTTTCTGTTCGGGCGGTTTTTCTGTGCCGTTTTCTGTCCGCTGGGAACGGTACAGGACGTGATTGGCTCGTTCCGGCCCCGTTGGCGGACAACTCTCCCCAATTTCAAGGCCGTTCGCTATGGAGTAGCCGCATTGTCGTTGTCGCTGCTCGCGGGAGGCTGGGCGGTTGCGTTCAGATATCTGGATCCGTTTTCGCGTTTCACCGCCTTTGTCGCGGCGGTGAAACGGATCGCGGACGCGGACTCGGTGCCGTTCATCCGCGGTTTCCTGGCAGGCGGCATTGTTCCGATTGCCGTACTGTCGGCGCTGGCGTTGTGGAAAAAGCGGATGTTTTGCGTTTCGCTCTGTCCGGTTGGAACCGTGTTTGGCCTATTTTCCCGATTTGCGATCCACCGGATACGATTTCGCGACTCCTGCTCCGGGTGCGGGATATGCGTGGCGGCGTGTCCGACCGGCTGCATAAACAGCGGCGCTCGGGAAATCGACGGCGAGCGTTGCGTTCTTTGTTTGCGGTGCGTTTCCATTTGCCCCAATGGGAGCTTGTCATATACGCGGCGCCGGTACCGCTGCAATGGAGACGGCGTCGCCATCGACGCGTCAAGACGACGGTTTCTTATGGCTGGCGCGGCCTTCTCGGCGGGAATGTTTGGGGCTGGGTTGGAACTGTCCGGCGTGATTCGGGGCCTGGCCCGCGCCGCCGAAAATCCGGGCGGCCTGATTCTGCCTCCTGGAGCCTTTGACGCTAGATCGGAAGAGCG
>JAITKH010000181.1 GCA_031278535.1 Planctomycetota bacterium
ATGGTGTTTTTGTTGTCGTACCGCACCAGATCGACCCGGGAAGGTTTGACAAGCGCCGATCCCAGACGAATGCCTTTCTCGGAAAGCTCACGGAAGATCTCCGGCTCGATCCTGCCCTCGGCCACCACTCTGTAAGTCTTTTTCACGCCATGCGACGGATGGGTGAGGTATTGCGCCAGCAGGCCGTCGTTGGTAAAGACGAGAAGCCCTTCCGAATCCTTGTCGAGCCTCCCCACGGGAAAAACTCTTTCGGGGAGATCGGGCAGGCAGTCCATCACCGTCCGGCGGCCGAGATCGTCCGACGATGTGGTGGTGACGCCCTTGACCTTGTAATGGAGATAATATGCCGGCCGTTCTCGCCGGAGACGACGCCCTTCCGCCTTCACCCGATCCCGGGCGGGATCGATCTTGACGCCGGGTTCGCGCACCACCTCGCCATTCACCTCGACCAGGCCGCCGGCAATCATCTCTTCGCATTTGCGCCGGGAGGCGATGCCGCACCGGGCCATATACTTATGCAGACGTTCCCCGGTATCGATCCGATCCATGTCGGGGCGTTCCTCCTCCAGCGCCGCGGCTAGTGTCCCCGCTTCACCCAGCTTTCGTTTCCCGGGAAGTGAATTCCCCTGCGGCGTCGAGGGACGATTCCGGAGCGAACGGACTTCGGAATCAATAGATTTAGTTTTTCAGACATCTAGGCCTTTTCCAGTATCCGGATAACCTCGCCGACATAGAGGGTATGGAAATCCCCGTCGGGATAGCATTCGTCAATCCTGGTGGTGTCGATGAAATATTCGCCGCCGTAAGGCTGGGCGTAAAGCTTGCGGCAGATCAGAACCAGTTCGGACTCCGCGAAATAGGGAGCGCAATCCGTCCGCTCGACATGAAAACCGGTTTTCGCCACTTTGTCTTCGTCGCGTCCCGAGACGCTTCCGAAATAGTTCAATTCGCCGCGCCGGCCAGGGCCGAAAAAATTGAGCGAAAAGACGGATGCCTCATCCACAAATTCCTTGGTGAAGCGTTGGGGACGAATGACGATAAAAGCGGCATTCCGGCGCCACATGAAGCCCAAACCTCCCCATGCGGCGGTCATGGCGTTGACCCGCCCGTCCTGTTTCTCCGCCGCGATCAGCATCCATTCCTCGCCAATCCGCCGAAAGGGGTTTATGGAAAAATCTTTCGCGGCAATCTCCCTGAATCCCGCCATGACGACCATCCTTTCCTTACAAGCGCCCAGTGGCCGGAAAAGGCCAACCTTACGAACGTCAAAATCCGTTTGCTCTGGAATCGACCTCCGATGCCGAAATGGGGAATATACCTCCCCGGGAGACGGAAACCGGATGAACCTGGGAACGCCAAGTCCGGAATCGGTACGACCGGAACACGCCTTTACGCCCTCGCCTTCCTCCCGCCTTCCTCCTCCGCCTCATCCCGCGAATCCCGATCATAGGCGGCGACGATGCGCCGGACCAGGGGATGGCGGACAATGTCCTCTCCAGAGAGGCGCATGACGGAAACGTCGGGGATGCCCTCCAGGATACTGACGGCGTGGATCAGCCCTGAACCTTCGCGGCTCGCCGCCAAGTCAATCTGGGTGAGGTCGCCGGTGACAACACAACGCGATTGTTCGCCCAGCCGGGTAAGGAGCATCTTCATCTGTCCCGGCGTCGTGTTCTGGGCCTCGTCCAGGATGACAAAGGAACGCGCAAGGGTACGGCCGCGCATGTAAGCAAGCGGGGCCACTTCAAGAATGCCGTTTTCAACGTGGCTGGCCAATTGCCGTCGGGAAATCATGTCGTCCAGGGCGTCGTAAATGGGCTTCAGGTACGGATCCACTTTTTCCCGCATGTCGCCGGGAAGAAAGCCGAGATGCTCACCCGCCTCCACCGCCGGACGGGTAAGAACGAGCCGTTTCACCTCACCGTAGCGGAGAGCCTCGACAGCGCAGGCCACTGCGAGATAGGTCTTGCCGGAACCGGCCGGCCCCAAACCGAAGACCAAGCCGTTTTCCCGGATGCGGCGGATATATTCTCCCTGGTTCGGGGAGCGGGCGGCGATGCGCAGGCGATCGGTAAAGACCGTACCCGGCGTCCGGCATCGTTCCGCCTCCTCGCCCTGGCGTTCCATGAGGGTGGAAAGCTCCTCGGCGACATAGGCCTGGCCTTTGTCGATGGCTTCGAGCATCCGTTCGACGATGTTCAGGGCGCGGCCCACCGCCGCTTCGTCCCCGTCGATGAGGAGCCGCCCCTTCCGGGCCACCAGACTCACGCCCAATCCCGCCTTGAGGAGCCGGAAATTGCCGTCGTTGGTTCCAAAGAGCAGGCGCTGGCGCTCCAGATCGAGGGGAAGATGGATTTCCGTTCGCATGAATTCCCGTTTTCCTCTGCCTGTACCGCCGCGTTCAGGGCGCCCATTATAGCGGCGGCCTCCGGCGGGGTGAAGCAAAATTCTTCGCAGCCGACAAATTCCCCGCAATTTCCGGCAGCCGCCATACCAATGTCGGAGAACTGGAAATGCCAATCCGCGTCATATCCCTTTTGTAAAATAGCGGGCCGATTCCGCCTGCAGCCGTACCGATACGGCGTTTCCGGGGCCGACCAGATCGGCCAACTTCTCCCATCCGCCCCGATGGTAGCGGACAGCGGGGGGGATCAGCCCCAATATCCAGCCTATGGGCGCCGCGAACCAAACGCCGAAGTAGCCGAACCAATAACCAAAAAGCAGGGCGAGGCCGCCCTTGGCGAACAGTTCGACGACTCCGGAAATTAGGGGATACAAGGTATCCCCGATCCCTCTCAGGGTATTGTTGTGGATGATGATGAGGCCAAGGAAGGGATAAAGACAGGTGGCGACCCGGAGATACCCCCTGGCGATTTCAACAATGACGTCGAGGTGGGGATCGGCTTCCGAGATGAACAGCCGGACAGAAAGATCGCCCCAGGCGAAAATCGCCGCCGCAATGATCAGGCAGAGCGCCATCAGAGCCGCCGTCATTTTCCAAAAACCTTCCCGGATTCGGTTGAATTTCCGGCCGCCAAGGTTCTGCCCGGCGAAGACGGCAAAGGCTTCGGTAAACGTGAAATAAATGAGGATGGCGACCTGCTGCACCCGGAGGGCGGTCGAATAGGCGGCGACAACGTCGGCGCCGAAACCGTTCACCACCCCGAGGATGGTCATTTCGCCGATGGCAATGAACAGGCCCTGGAGACCAAGCGAAACGCCGATCCGGCAAATCATCCGGATGTTCCGCCAATTCGGAGCGAAGTCGGCCCGTGACAGCCGGAATATGGGATAGCGGCGGGCTATGAAGGTGGCGGCGGCGAGGGCGGACACGGTCTGGGAAATCGCGGTGGCTTCGGCGGCGCCGGTCACTCCCCGGCCGAGGCCGGCGACGAAGGCCACATCCAGAACGACGTTCAATACCGATGAGAGGATCAGGAAATAGAGGGGAGAGCGACTGTCGCCGACCGCCCGGAGCACGGCCGAGGACGAATTGTACACCACTATGCCCAAGCCCCCCAGGCCGACGCAAATCCGCATATAGTCGACAGCCCCGTCCAGAAGTTCCGGCGGAGTCTGGAGCAGGCGCATCAGCGGTCGGGAGGCAAGAAGGCCGACCGTTGTCATGGCCGCGGCGCAGGCAAGCGATATGTAGATGGCGCTCGCCAGAGTGGTGCGCACCATGCGGAGATTGCCGGCTCCGAAGTGTTGGGCCATGACAATCGAGCAGGCGGTGGCCAGGCCGAGGGTAACGGAGAGGATGAGGAAGGTGGCGGAGGCGGTGGCGCCGATGGCGGCCAGATCCCGCGAACCGTTCATCCTGCCGACAATCAACATGTCGATAAGGTTATAGAAGAGCTGGAAAATGCCGCCGACAAACATCGGCAGGGCGAAACGGGCGATTTGCCGGAAAGGCGGGCCGCTGGTCATGTCGTTGGTCAAGTATTCGCCTTCTCCGGGGCCGCAGTCCGCCGCCGGCGGGGATTTCCCCGCCGGTCATGGCCGAAAGGGAACGATTATAGCCAATCGCCGGGCCCGATGATATACTCTTGTTGCCTCGGCGCGAATGCCCGCTGCCCAATCAGGGAGAAAAACATGCTTTTCCGTCTCAATCTCGACACCGAACGGCGGGAATTCCGCGACATCACCCCGACCGTACGGGATGCCGTGTCGAAAAGCGGCGTCTCCGCCGGCATCTGCCTCATCTATTGCCCTCACACCACCGCCGGCATAACCATAAACGAAAACGCCGATCCGGACGTTCCCCGGGACATGCTCCTGGGCCTGGAACTCGCCTATCCCGACCGGCCGGAGTTTCGTCACGCCGAAGGAAACAGCACGGCGCATCTCAGGGCCGGCGCCTTGGGGGCGAGCGCATCCATCCCCATTGAGAAAGGCGCCTTGACGCTGGGAACCTGGCAGGGGATATGGTTCTGCGAGTTCGATGGCCCCCGCCGGCGCCATTTTCTTGTAAAAATACTGGCGGACTGAAAGCCGCGACGCGGCGAAGACTCGTGAAGCCGAGAGAATTCCGTTCCAGTACCCGTTCACATCTATTGGATTTTCTCATGGCGCGATATTTTTTCCGCCAGGAGTTGACATTTGCCGAGCGATTCCGTAAGCCGATAATATCATGTGCGATAGACCGTTCCATTTCGACCCTGAATCGTTAACACAACCTTTGCTGAAGCGTATTGGGACGCTTGAAGGGGAGATTGCGTCATTACAAGGCGAGAACGGCCGGTTACGAGCCGAGAATGAGCGCCTCAAGCGTGAGCTTGCCGCTGCCAGGAAGGATTCCAGGAATTCTTCCTGGCAGCCGTCATCGGACATTGTCAAGCCTCCGCCATCGGGTGGCAAGGGGGAAGCGAGGATGGACAGGTCGACTTCAAGGGCAAAGCCAAGGCGTTCACGCGGACCTACCAGTTCCTGGCGTCGAGCCTGCCTTATACGAACCGCGATTGGGAAGTGCTGTCGATCTTCTTGAACTTCCTTATCCCCAAACTCCCCGCACCGGTCGAGTCTGACTTGTCGAAAGGCATTCTTGAAGCCATCGACATGGACAGCTACCGCAATGAGGTCATGGAGACGCTGAAGCTGACGTTGGCCAACGAGAATGGGGAGGTCGGCCCGGTGCCGACCAGCGGCGGCGGCCGCAAACCGGAACCGGAACTCGACCGGCTGAGCAACATCATCAAGGCGTTCAACGACCAGTTCGGAAACATCGACTGGAAGGACGCCGACCGCATCCGCCAAGTAATCGCCGATGAGATTCCCGGTAAAGTCGCGGCCGACAGGGCATATCAGAACGCGATGAAGAACAGCGACAAGGCGCCGGCGCGGCTGGAGCACGACCGGGCGCTGCAGAAGGTGGTCACCGGCATGCTGGCCGACCACACGGAGCTATTCAAGCAGTTCAGCGACAACCCCAACTTCAAGAAGTGGCTTGCGGATTCGGTCTTTGGGGTAACTTACGAAGGAGGCATGGCGTGACGGCACAAGTCTGCGGCTGATGAATCGCCAGCGCGACTCTCTGGAGATGAAATAGAACATATCCGAAAAGCTTATTCTCTCTCATCCCCAAGAGCAAACCGCCATCGCCGCCGTCCTTTCCGGCATGGACGCTGAAATCGACGCTCTGGTTGCCGGGCGCGACAAAACAATCGCCCTGAAGCAGGGCATGATGCAGGAGTTGCTGACAAGCAGGACGCGACTGGCATAAACGAGACCCAGAACCTGGAATGGAAATCGGTTTGGCGCGACGAGTGGCTGCGGTGGATTCGCGGCCTTGCCAATGCCGGAGGGGGGGGGACACTGGTGGTCGGCCGTGACGACAAGGGGAAGACAGTCGGCCTTGAAGACGGCAAGCGCCTGCTGGAGGAATTGCCGAACAAATTCCGGGATTTGCTGGGCATTGTCGCAAAAATCAGTTTGCGCCGGGACGACGGCCTGGAATACCTGGAGATAACCGTCCCCGCCTGTCCCAATCCCATCAGCTACCGGGGCCGCTACTACCAGAGAAGCGGCGGCACCCTTCAGGAACTCAAGGGCTCGACCCTGGACCGCTTCCTGCTCCGCCGTTATGGACGCGCCTGGGACGGTTCGCCTATGCCCGAGGTGGATGCGGGCGATTTATCGCCACGCGCCTTTCAGCGCTTCCGGGAATTGGCCGGGCGGAGCGGCCGGTTGGAAAAGGACGACCTCGCCGGCGAGGATGTGATCCTGCTGGAGAAGTTGAAGTTGACCGAGGGACGCTATCTCAAGCGCGCCGCCGTCGCATTGTTTCACTCCGACCCCCGCCGCTTTTTCAGCGGCGCGTTCATAAAAATCGGGTATTTCCAGTCTGAATCCGAACTTGCATACCACGACGAGGTGGAAGGCGATCTGTTCACGCAAGTCAGGCAGGCGCTGGACGTGCCCCTTGGCAAATGTCTGAAGGCGATGATTGGCTACGAGGACATTGTCCGCGTAGAGCGTTTCCCGACGCACAGGGCGGCCTTGCGCGAAGCATTGTTGAACGCCGTTGTGCATCGCGATTACGCAAACCCGGCTCCCACGCAAATCCGATCCTATGCTGACAGGCTACTGATTTGGAATCCGGCGGCCCTGCCGGAAGGCTGGACGGAAACGACCTTGCTGGAGACCCATGCCTCCTGTCCGTTCAATCCCGACATCGCCAACGCTTTTTTCCGGGCAGGCGAGATTGAAGCGTGGGGACGGGGCATTGAGCGCATATTCGCCGCCTGCCGGGAAGCCGGTAATCCGATCCCAAAATTCCGCTTTGATGGGACGGGCTTATGGACGAAATTTCCGTTCTCCGCGGATTATGTGCAGGCCCTGCGGTTCGGGATCGTCCAGGCACCAGGCAGGATGAATAGAACGCGGGTAAAAACGCGGGTAAAAACCGATGCAGTTCTGCTGAAACTTCTTAGCGAACAGCCGGCGTTGTCCTTGGTAGAAGCCGCCAAAATCCTGTCCAAAAACACCACCACCATTGAACGCGCCGCCCGGAAACTGAGGGTGGAGGGACGCCTGCGACGCGTTGGGCCAAAAAATGGGGGACATTGGGAGTGGACTTTTGGAAATTATGCGGCCCAAGCGAGAGCATTGACAAGGAATTCCTGAATTAGTCGTCCCTGAATAAGTGCCATCAAACTGCGAAATCATCGGAAAATTGGGGAAAAAGCGACTGAATTTCGGTAAAAATGAAGAGAATATTTTGCAAGGTTTCGATCCCTCTGCCCAAAAAAGCTTGCAAACT
>JAITKH010000224.1 GCA_031278535.1 Planctomycetota bacterium
GGCGGCGTTTTCGCCGCCATCGACATCGAAAGCTTCATGGATCGCACCGAGTTCGCCGCCCGGATGGAACGGGCCTTCTCCGAGGTGCGCGGCTGCGCCAAGGCCAATGGGGTCGGAAGGATTTACACTCCCGGTGAAATCGAGCACGAAAAGGCCAGGGAGCGCACCTGGACGGGCATCCCCATACCTGCCGAAATCCATAAGGAATATGTCGAACTGGGGGAAAAACTCGGGGTTTCCTTTCCGAAGGCGTAACTCCGGCATTGGTTTTCGGTTCGGAGCCGTTTAATCCGGCCCTTTGCCTCTTCGCGTCCCCTCGCGTCAAGTCGCCGCGACCATCTTCTTGTTCCGGAAAGGGACACATCATGCAGGTGGAAAACCAGAATCCGGTCAAAGCCAGGATCAAGGCGGGCGGCAAGGTCTCCGCCACCTGGCTTCATTCCGCCAGCCCCGTCATCGCCGAAATCATCGCCCAGTCCGGTTTCGACGTGGGCGTGATCGACATGGAGCACGGCCTCACCGAGGTCATGACCCTAGTCACCCAGATCCAGGCCATGAAGAACTGCCCTATGGTGCCTTTCGTCCGACCTCCCTGGAACGATCTCGTCATGATCAAGCGCATCCTCGACGCCGGAGCCTACGGCCTCGTCGTCCCCTGCGTCAACACCCGCGAGGAGGCGGAAAAAGCCGTCGCCGCCATCCAGTACCCCTTGTCCGGCGTGCGCGGCCTCGCCTCCAGTTCCCGCGCCGCCCGCTGGGGCAACCTGTCCCCCGACTACCTGGCCATAGCCAACGACGAGATATTCATCTTCACCCAGGTGGAGACGGCCGAGTCGCTGAAGAATGTCGACGACATGCTCAAGGTCGATCGTCTCGACGGCATCTTCATCGGCCCCATGGACCTGTCCACCAGCATGGGGCGCTTCATCGATCCCGCCCACGAAGAGGTGAGGAAAGCCATTGCCGAGGTGGAAAAAAAGACCCTGGGTGCCGGTAAGGCTCTTGGCACCATCGGCGCGAATTGGGAGGACGCCGCCGCCAAGTATGAGCGCGGCTACAACCTGGTCATTTACATGTCGGACTGCGTCACCATGGGCCAGGTGGCCAGGGAGCGCGCCGGCAAATTCAAGGAAAAGTACGGCGGGCTGTAGCTCGCCGGGATCATGGGGGATTGCGAGATTCATTCCGGCATCCCGCCGGATTAAGTGTCTTTCCTGATTAGGAGGAATACCGCAATGCTGAAGAAATCGTTCGTTTCTATGGCGCTTGTCGCCGCCTGTCTCGTTCTGTCGGCCTGCGCCCGCCCGGGCGCCGCCGGCTTCCCGACCAAGGAAATCCGTATCATCGTGCCTTACAAGGCCGGCGGCCAATCCGACCTTGCGGCCAGGAAGATCGCCGAAATCTCCCAGAAGCAGGGCGTCTTCCTCCATCCCATCCTCGTGGTCAACATGTCCGGCGCCAACACGCTGGAAGGCCTGCGCGCCGTGCGCGACGCCAAGCCGGACGGCTACACCCTGCTCCTGCATCACACCACCATGCTCACCATGGATGCCCTCGGCACCCTGAATCTCGACTGGCGCAAGGCCTTCGACATGGTCTGCCAGGTGATGGAGGTGCCGTACGTGGTGTCGGTCAGGTCGGACAAGCCGTGGCTGAGCATGACCGAGATGGCTGAAGACATCAAGGCTAACCCCGGCAAGTACATCATGAGCGTCCAGGGTGTCGGCGGCTCGGCCCATTTCGCCGGGCTGCAGATCAATCAGGCGCTAGGCATCACCGACTTGGTCAAATACATGCCGCTGACCGGCGGCAACGACTCCGCCGCCGCCATGATGGCAGGCCGGGTCGACTTCCGCCCCGCCCCCAGTTCCGACGTCGCCCGCTTCTTCCGCGGCGGCGAGGAACGCGTCCTCCTCTTCCTGAGCGACACCCCCTCCACCGTCTACAAGGATGCGCAACTCGCCAACGAACTCGGCATCAAGAACCCGATCAAGATGCGTTCCGGCCTCTTCACCACGCATGGTGTCCCCGCCGACGTGATCAAAGTCCTGCAAGTCGGCATGAAGAAGATTGTCAACACCCCCGAATTCCAAGAATTCATGGAGGCCCAGGTTGTCGACGGCGTCTACATTTCCGGCGACGAGTGGCTCCCGTTGTTCGAGGCCGACGCCCAGAACATCAAGGGAATCGCCAAGACCGTCAACATCAAGCAATGATCCCGTTTCGTCCCCGGCTCCCGTCCCCGCCGGCCTCGGCGAGGGCGGGACGCCTCCCGCACAACGGAGCTAAGACATGAGAAAATGGACCATCGTCGCGCTGATCATGCTTGCCGCCTTTGGCGTCGTTTGCATGCTGGATGTGGAAGAATCTTCTTTTATGGTGGTTTCCGACGACCTGCTGGGCGCCACCGGGTTTCCCCGCATCGTCGGCGGCCTGCTAGCGCTATCCTCGGCCATCGTCCTGGCGCAAACCTTCCTCGACCTTAAAAGGAAAGGCGAAGAACCCATTTCGGGCAAGATCGACTTCCGGACCGGGCTCGCCATGATCCTGGCTGTCGCCTACGTCCTCGGCGTCATCCACCTCGGTTTCGCCATATCGACTTTCTTCTTCCTGCTATTCCTTACCCTGGTGTTCGACAATTTGAAGTTGACCCACATCAAGGGCATACTCGCCTATTCCGCCGGCCTCACCCTCGTCGCCCATTACTTCTTCAAGGTTTTCAAGGTCTACCTCCCCGATACCATCCTGTTTTAGCTGGTTCCCGGGGGGACCGGCCCGGCATGGGCGGGCGAAACATTTCGTACGCATGGAGACAACATGTCAGGATCATTACTGGACGCGATTGCCGTCGTCATGCAGCCGCTCCTGCTTTTGGAGATGCTGGGCGGCGTGATTCTCGGCATCATGTTCGGCATCATCCCCGGTCTTACCGCCACCCTGGCGGTGGTGCTGCTCATTCCCCTCACCTACGGGATGGACGCCATTTCCGGGGTTGCCATCCTCGTCGGCGTGTACATCGGCGGCATCTCCGGCGGCTTGGTCTCGGCCATCCTCCTGGGCATGCCGGGGACGCCTTCCTCCATCGCCACCGTTTTCGACGGATTCCCCATGGCCAAGCAGGGACGGGGCGCCAAGGCCCTGTCCATGGGCATCTTCGGCAATCTGTTCGGAACCCTGGTCAGTTGGCTCTTCCTCATTACCCTGGCCTCGCAGTTGGCCCATCTGGCCTTGAAATTCGGCCCCTTCGAATATGTGGCGGTCATCGTCTTCGGCTTCACCACCGTCATCAGCCTCTCCGGCGATTCCATTCCCAAGGGGGTGGTGTCCTGTCTTTTCGGATTGGTGGTGTGCACCATCGGCAGCGATCCGGTCATTGGCGTGACCAGGAACACCCTTGGCCTGGAATTGCTCGAATCCGGCATCAACGCCGTCCCGGCCATGATCGGCCTGTTCGTGGTAGCCGAGGTGTTTCGCAACATCGCCTCCGAATCCGCCACGATCGTCGAAGACGATCTCAAGGTGGCGGACAAGGGTGGCATCACCTGGGCCGACGTCAAGGCATCGGGATGGAACCTGGTACGCTCGTCCCTCATCGGAGTGGCCATCGGCATGCTCCCGGGCATCGGTGGCAGCCTAGCCAACATAGTGGCCTACGACCAGGCCAAGAAGGGGGCCAAGGATCCGGAGACTTACGGTACCGGCAACGTCCAGGGCGTCATCGCCCCTGAAGCCGCCAACAACGCCACAATCGGCAGCGCCTTGATCCCCATGCTGGCGTTGGGCATCCCGGGCGACGTGGTGACGGCGGCCCTCGTCGGCGGGCTCATGCTGCACGGCCTGCAGCCCGGCCCTCTTCTGTTTGTCGACAACCCCGACTTCGTTTACGGCATCTACGTCGCCTTCCTTATCGGTGCGCTCATGATGTTCGGCGTCATGTACCTGGCCAGCAACAGCCTGCTCCCCAAGCTGCTGCTAGTGCCGAAGAAGTACCTGTTGCCGGTGGTGCTGGTGGCCTGCTCCGTTGGCTGCTATAATCTCAACTTCAGCTTCACTGACATGTGGATGTCCCTGGTGTTCGGATTCATCGGCTTCGGCATGGCAACACTCAGGTTTCCCATCACGCCGGTCGTCATCAGCATGGTCCTAGGCACCACTCTGGAAAACCAGCTGCGCCTGGCGCTGGTATCGAGCGAAGGCAGCCCGATCCCTTTGTTCACCCAGCCCATTTCGCTGCTGTTCCTGGTTCTGGCCGTCCTGTCGGTGGCGCTGGCCCTGCGCAAGAAGAAGCTGCTGGCGCAAGGCTCGGAAGAGAACGGCTGAGCCGCCGGCCGCCCCGTGCGGCAAATCAATCGAGGGGCGGATTCCTCGCAGTTTTTCTCCTAGCGCCACGGTACGCGCCGGTTAGGATCTGTCCCAAAATAAATGCTGTAACTTTATTTGAAAATCCGGTATACTGTTTTCATGACTGCCATGGCTCGAATACGGGCGAAGTATCTGGTTCTCTCCGGTCATCTTGACGAGCGTGCCCGTCGCCTATGGGCGGCGGCCGAGGCGAAGAGTCTTGGCTACGGCGGCGCAACGCTTGTACAAATCGCCATCGGCAGAGCCTGTTCCACCATCCGGCGGGGATGTGCGCAAATCGATTCGGACAACTCCCTGGCGATTCAGCGGATTCGAAAACCGGGCGGAGGGCGCAGGCCGGTTGCCTGCCATGACCCTTCCTTCCCCGCGAAGCTTGAAAATCCGATTGAGCCCGTGACCCGCGGCGATCCGGAATCGCCCCCGCGCCGGACTTGCAAGAGCACCCGCAAGCGCGCGGAGGTGGAACACCGTCTTTTTGCCCGCGTCGGCCAAAACCGGCGTGGAGAACCGCTGACCAGCTACGAGACCATCGTCAAGCTCGTCTCCTCCACCACCACAAATACAGGTTTGGAGGTTCATTGCCGACTGGATATGGACAAGGATCCCCCTCAAACAAAAAGTCGCCAGGAAAGAAATGAGAACCCTGCACATCGGAACAGCGGGATTCCATGGAGAATGGAACCATGAAATCAAGCCAAGAATATATCCCTGGTGTTTCGCAACGCCTCAATCAAGGATTGAGACTTTGCGGGGAGCGCCCGGTTCATCCGGTGACAGCCTCCGGGGAAGTGAATTTCCCGAGGGCATCGGCGGCCGATTCCAGAGCAAACGGGCTTCGCAATCCATGGATTGAGTCTTTTCAGGGCACTGGATGGAGCAGGTATTTTGGGGCAGGCCCTTATGGCACGGCGTTTCCAATATGGGCAACTCGGCGCGGTACTTTTTAAAGGAGACATACCAATGGCATACACAGTGGTCATTCCCCAGGACATAACCGAGCCCGGCAAGGCGTTTCTCAGGGACAAGGGCTATGCCGTCGTCGTCGGTTCCGGCAGCATCGGCCCGGAGGATATAAAAAAGGCAATCGCCCCCGCCGACGCCATCCTGGCCCGCACCGCCCCCTTTCCCCGCGAAATCCTCGCCGCCGCGCCGTCATTGAAGGTAATCGCCAGGCACGGCATAGGCGTCGACAACATCGACATCGACTACTGTGCTGTGCGCGGTATCCGGGTCTCCCGCACGGTGGGGGCGAACAGCGAGGCCGTGGCGGACTACGCCGTCGCGCTGATGCTCGCCCTGGCCCGGCAGATCATCCCCATCGACCGCCGTTGCCGCCGAGGGGCCTGGGGCACGGTCATGACGGCCGACCTGTCCGACCGGACGCTCGGCCTCGTCGGTCTGGGGGCCATCGGTCGGCAGATGGTGCGGCGCGCACGCGGGTTTTCTATGGACATCGCCGCCTTCGACGTCGCTTGGGACGAGGCCTACGCCCGGGCAAACGGTGTCCGCCGCCTAGATGTAGAC
>JAITKH010000244.1 GCA_031278535.1 Planctomycetota bacterium
CGCCGATCGCCTCCTGGAGATGGTCAATCTCTCGGGTTGCCGCGATCGCCGCATCGGCGATCTCTCGGGAGGAGAACTGCAACGTCTGCTTCTGGCCTTGGCGCTTGGCCGGGAACCTGAATTGCTGTTGCTTGACGAACCCATTTCGTCCGTGGATGCCGGCAGCAGGGAAGATCTGATTCACCTGCTGGCCAGGCTTCGCCGGGAGTTCGGTTTTACCCAGCTCATGGTCAGCCACGATCTTCTGCCGTCGCTCGCCGCCGCCGATCATCTCATTTGCCTCGATCGCCGGACTGTCGCCGAAGGCTCGCCGGCCGGATTGGCCGCCGGCGGCGCCCTGCGATCCTTCTTTCCCGGGCTCGCACCCGATTTTTTCGCCGAGGCCGGGGCAGGGGAGGGCGCCCATGCCTGATCTACTGGTTGTCCACGAATTCGTCGGGCGGCTTTTCCCTTTCGATTTTCTCAAACCGCTTTTCATGCGCCAAGCTTTGCTCGGCCTGATTCTTCTCTCGCCCATAACGGCATCGCTCGGCGTGCAGGTGGTCAATCTCCGCATGGCCTTTTTTTCCGACGCCATCAGCCATTCCGCCTTCGCCGGCGTGGCAATCGGCCTGATCGTGGCCATCGATCCGCATCTCAGCGCCGCTGCCCTGGCCGTTCTGATCGGCGTAGGCGTGACCGTCTGCCAGCGGCGGGGCAGACTTTCCAGCGATTCGGTAATCGGAGTGTTTTTTTCCGGCGTCGTAGCCGCCGGACTGGCGGCGGCAAGCCGGGAACGCGTCATTGCGAGGAACGTCCAGTCCTTTCTTTACGGAGACATTCTGATCATCGGCGACACGGAAATCCTCTTTCTGTCGGGCATCTTGTTCGCAACCCTGGCGTTTCAGTTCTTTGCCTATGATCGCATGTTGTATCTGGGACTCAATCCGTCCCTCGCCAGGGCGCATGGCGTCAAGGTGGGGCTTTGCCAATATATTTTCGCCGCCCTGCTGTCCCTTGCCGTCATTTTCGCCGTTTGGACTGTCGGGGTTTTTCTCGTTACCGCCCTGTTGGTGGTCCCGGCGGCCTCGGCCCGCAACCTGGCCCATTCGGCCGGAGGCATGTTCCGCTGGGCGATTCTGGTGAGTTTTTCCTCATCGTTGGCCGGTTTGTTCATTTCCGCCCAGAGATGGGCCGGGACCGCCACGGGGCCCACCGTGATTCTGGTTGGCATGATTTGGTTTGGCGCCTCCCAACTCGCGGCTGTTTTACGGGGAGGCAGAATCGATGGATAAGACAACTCGCGGCGGATACGGATCCTGGCTTTGGCTGGCGTTTTCCGTTTGCGCCGGACTCTATATCGTTTTCAATCCCAATCGCCAGCTGGCCGGAAGCTTCGCCATCGTCTTTTCCAGCATCGCGCTTGAAGCCATGCCCTTCATGCTCCTGGGATCGATCGCCGGCGGGCTGATCGAGAGTTTTCTCGATCGGAAAAGGATGATTGCCCTGCTTCCCGGGAAGGAGGCTTTGGCCGTCTGGATCGCCGCCGGCATGGGAATGATCTTCCCCGTTTGCGAATGCGCCATCGTTCCGATCATTCGAAGACTGACGGGAAAGGGGCTTCCCGCGGCCGCGGCAATCGCCTATCTCCTGGGAGGCCCCATCGTCAATCCGGTGGTATTCGCCTCCACCTGCCTCGCCTACCGGATGAGCTGGAGGGTGGCGCTCATGCGCCTCCTCTGGGGATATGTCATCGCCACCGGCGTCGCCATGCTGATGGGCAGGCTCTTCGGCCGGGACGAGATGCTTGTTTCCGGCGCGTCCGATGACGGCCGTCGCTGCGGGCATGGCCGCCATCGCCCCGGCCGCGGTGGCCACGATCACGCGCCGGAAGGGTGCGCCTGCGGGAGGGATCACGGACACGGGGAGGAGGCGGAACGGGAACAAGCCGTCGCAGGAAAATTGGCCGCCGCCTTCGGGCATGCGCTGGACGACTTCATGGTCTCGGCGCCGTTTCTCGTGGCCGGCGCCTTTATCGCGGCGCTGGCGCAGACCCATTTCGATCGGGCGGACTTCGCGGCCATGGCGGCGAATACGATCGCGGCGTCGCCCGTCATGATGATCCTGGCCATCCTGCTCAACCTCTGTTCGGAGGCCGACGCCTTTATCGCCGCCTCCTTTTCCGGCTTTGTTCCCTTCGCCGCCCAGATGGCGTTCATGCTCATCGGACCGATGTTCGATTTGAAGCTGTTGCTGATGTATCGGGGGGTGTTCAGAAAAAAGGCCATATGCGCCTTGATTATGCTGATCACAGTCTCGGTCCTCGCCGTGTCGCTCCTGATCGGTTTTCTCGGAAGCGTTCGGTGAAAATCGGCTTGTTCGAAAGGATGGGGAAATGAACATCGTCTTGATGATGCTGGGGCGCTGGCACCGTCCGCTCGTTTGCATTGCCTGGCTTCTGACGCTGCTTGGCCTGATTGCCGGCAGCCGTTTCGAAATGTTCCTCATTCCCGGTTTCATTTACATATTATGGCCGGCTGTCGCCATTCTCTTCCTGTTGGCGCTGGCCGGAATCGTCGAACCGCCTCTCCGGCGCCTCGGACCCCGGGAAGCGGCCGGAGTCGTACTCCTGCTGCTGCCGCTGGCCGGGATAGCGGGCACCGACGGCGCGATTCTGGATGCCAGTACCTTCGACACCCGCTTTGTCGGAAACTTCCAGGCTGCCGGTGACGATGCCGGCGCCAAAACGGCGCCGCCGCTTCCGGGAGCCGGCGGCGATTCGCGAACGGCGAGAATTCCGGAAGTCCTGTTGACCGATCTCTTGCGAACGCCTTCCTTGTATATTGGTAGGCGCATCGCCGTCGTGGGCATGTTGACCAGGCGAAGCGAACAGGTAGCCGATCTGCTGGACAGGAGAGTGCCGCTGCTGTTCCGGTTTGTCATGAATTGTTGCGCCGCCGACGCCATACCTTTCGCGGTGGTGGCGGAAATTCCCGACAACATCCCGGTGGAGGAAAACGGCTGGTCCAGGGTTTCCGGCTCGTTTGCCTTGCGCCGGATCAAGGGGAACGACATTCCCATCCTGGAAGACACCGCCATGGAATCGATCCCCATGCCCAAACGTCCGTATCTTTAACGGATGAATAGCTCCGAAACCCGGCTGGGACTCCCCTTCCCTAACGTCCGATAATAAGTCTTATGTTGCGTTCGTTATCGGACATTGAATCGGCGTCCGATAATGTTTCTGGAAGAACCATTTTTAACTCTTTTCTTGCTTGCCACAATTCCCCGGCAGAATGTATAATTTTCCGAGCCGGAAGCGTGGGATTTCGGTCGATCGCCGGATTTACGACAGGATCAACGGGGAGACAATCCATGGACGCAAAAGTGATAATGGAAATTCTGGATCAGATTGACAGTTACATTTGGGGGCTGCCCATGATAGTGTTGCTCATGGGGACCGGCCTATTGCTGACGCTCAGATTGAATCTTCTGCAGATTACCAGACTGCCGCTGGCGCTCAAGCTCATCTTCACCGCGCCGAACGAGGGCGAAGGCGACGTCACCAGCTTCAAGTCCCTCTGTACGGCGCTTGCCGCCACGGTCGGAACCGGCAACATCGTCGGCGTCGCCACCGCCATCGCGGCCGGCGGGCCCGGAGCCATGTTCTGGATGTGGGCCGCCGCCTTCCTCGGCATCGCGACAAAATACGCCGAAGGCCTTCTTTCCATCAAATTCCGGGTCACCGACGATAGGGGCGAGATTTCCGGGGGGCCGATGCGCTACATTGAACTCGGCATGGGACAGAAATGGTCTCCGCTGGCCAAGCTTTTTGCCTTTTTCGGCGCCTCGGCCGGCATTCTCGGCATCGGCACCACCACCCAGGCCAACTCGGTCATTGACGCCTGTTACGGCTCTTTCGGGATCGACAGGACAATTTGCGCCGCCATTTTGACGCTGTTCGCCGCTCTGGTCATCCTGGGCGGACTCAAGTCCATCGCCGTGGTCTCGTCCAAAATCGTCCCGCTCATGGCGGTCGTTTATTTCGCCTTCGGCGCCGGCATCGTCATCTACCATCTCGATCAGTTGCCGGCCACCTTCGATCTGATCTTCGCCACCGCTTTCACCGGCCAGGCCGCCGTCGGCGGCTTCGCCGGCGCCGCTTTCGCCAACGCCATACGCAACGGCGTGGCCCGCGGCATCTTCTCGAACGAGGCCGGCCTCGGCTCCGCCCCCATAGCGTCGGCCGCCGCCACCACCAAATGGCCGGCCGAACAGGGCCTGATTTCCATGACCGGCACTTTCATCGACACCATCATCATCTGTTCCATCACCGGCCTTTCCATCATCCTCACCGGGGCCTGGACCGGAACGCTGAAGGGAGCGCAAATGACACAGGCGGCCTGGTCGGCCGTCTATCCCCTTTCCGGTTCCTACATCATGACAATCTGCCTGGTGCTCTTCGCTTCCACGACCATCCTCGGCTGGGCGTATTACGGCGAACGCTGCATGTCCTACCTGTTCGGCGTCGGTTCCGCCCTGCCCTACCGCATCGGCTATGTGATCGTGGTGGGCGTCGGACCCTTCCTGCCGCTGGACGTCATCTGGCTCGTCGCCGACATCGCCAACGGTCTGATGGCCTTCCCCAACCTGGTTGCGCTGATCGCCCTCTCGGGAGTGGTGGTGACCGAAACCCACGCCTACTTCGTTCACCTGCACGAAAAAGAGCTTGGCCGCGTTTCGGATTGACCGGGAGATTCCGGAAACCGCCTGCGCGGGGCCGGCGACATCGCCGGCCCCGCGCAGGATATTCCCGCCTCCACGTGAAAATGCCGCAGCGTTCCGGAAAATTCGCCGCCCGTATTATCGGCCGATTTGATGTCCGATAATCTTCAGATGGAATACCCCTCCTCCTCCCTCATTTTGGCACAAAATGGCAAACGGAGGCGGTATGAAAAAGATGGTGCCGGGAATGTTTCGGAAGGCGGCCAGCCGTCTCAGGCGAAAATCAGCCGCTGCGCCATCGGCGCCACCCGAAGCCTGGGAACGACGCCGTCGCCGGCCATAATATCCCTGGCCAGGACCAAGGCGTGTTCAACCGATTCGGCCGGCGTCATCATCATATGCCGGAACACCTCCGGCCGAACCCCCGGGGAATGGGCAATCACGCGAATGCCCTTTCGCAGCAATTTGCAGAACAGCAGGGCGTGATCCATCTGGATGCGATAGTTTTTGAGCAGAAAATCCATAATTCCGTCGAGATTCGGGCCGTATTCGAAAGGTTTGAGCATATCGTCGGAATTGACCCCTTCGCGGCATTCCGAATACAGGACGATGACATCTCCCCGCTTGAGGACGGGATACAGCCCGAAGAACGGTTTCATCGACTGGTAGAGATCGATGTTCAAGGGAGCGCCCGGCGTGGTGAGGTGGATATTGGCCCGTCCATCCGTCCCGACCCCGTAACGCCCGGCGTAATACGCCACCGCCGCGGCGTGCGATTCCGTCGGGGCGCCGGCAAAGGCGGCTATCGGGGATCCCGAAGCGTTCTGGACAACATTAAGGCAAAAGTCCAGGCCGGCCAGTTTCGCCGCCTCCAGCATGTCCTCGTGGATGGGATTTCCGGCAAGGCGTCCCGGAACGGCGGCAGGATCGGCGATCATTTCCGGCCTATGGTTGTACAGAATGGTCTTCTCGCTGGCGACTCCCGGGAGAATCGATTTTCGGCCGCCCGAATAGCCGGCAAATTCGTGCGTCTCCACCTTGCCGATAGAGAGCCGCAGATCCGCTTCCGCCACCAGGCGGTTGATCTCGACGCGGGTGCCGCGACTGGTGATCCCCACCAGTTTCAGGTTTTCGGCGCCATAGGGATCATGGTTCACAATCCGGAGCGTTCCCGCCAGTTCCCCGGCGATTTCCCGCATTTCCTTTCTGTTTGCCGGGCGATGCACGCCGACGGCGACAATCAGGAACACGTCGGCCGGCGACAGGCCGCCTCGAAGGAGTTCGTCAACGATGAAAGGAAGCGCCCGGGCGGTGGCCACCGCCCGGGTGGAATCGGAAACGATGACGGCCGCGCTCCGTCGGCCTCTGGCAAGTTCGCGCAGGGGCGGAGAATTGATCGGCGCGGCCAGGGAGTCCGCCAGTACGCTCTTGGCGTCGGCCGCCGCCGGCTCGTCGACGGCGGCGAGGCCGGTGCATTCCATCCCCTCTGGAAGCGGGACGTCCACCCCTTCCGCAGCATCGGAATAGTGGATGCGGCCGGCGACGTTTTTTATCGAATAGATGTTTTTCATCAGCGGTTCCCCAACAATCGTGCGACGTAACGAGTGCCGAAATCGAGTTGCTCTGGAACCGTCCTCCGGTGCCTCGGGAAAAGTCACTTTCCGGTGGCGGAAACTGAATGAAACGGAGCGCTATTCCGGTTCAGAAATCTCCATGTTTCCGACTGACATCGATGTCTCGGACACTGCCGGCGGACGCATGGGTTCAAACAGAACGGCGAGAAAATTGCGCGTCTCATAGAGTGCGACGATGCCGAAGGCGATGAAGATGGAGGCGTACTGGAAAGCCACGGGGAAGCCTGTGGCGGCCGTCCGCCGGTCGCCAGCCCAGAGAAATAGCCGCCAACCGATCCAGCACATGACAATCGCGCACATGGGCATGAGAAAAGCGACAAAGACATCCAGTTTCCTCTCGATCCATTTCGGCAGCATTTGTTTGAAGATGACGATGCTCACGTGTTCGCGGCGGCAGGATATGAAGGTGGCGCTGAGGAGGCAAAACCAGACGATCATGATTTTCATGACCTCCTCGGACCAGGTGAGCGAATCGTTGAGAGCGTACCGGCAAAAGATATGGGCCAGGCAGACCGCGAACATGGCGGTCCCGATCGTGATAATGACGACAAGGACCGTCTTGCTTGTTATCAAAATAAATTTATCGAACGCTTCCAGCATGGCATCCGCCTTGGAATCGCAATAAAAAGAAAAACCCGTCGGGCGACGTCGCCCCGGCTTATTCCGGGAAACACATCCGGCATGGCGAATTATCCCTCCCCAGGCCGGAACCCGCCGTTACGGCTTGGGGAGGCTGCCATCGC
>JAITKH010000253.1 GCA_031278535.1 Planctomycetota bacterium
GGCCAGCGCAGACAACGACCGGCATCCCGCTCCCGAAAGGTCCCGATTCGCGCAAAGCCGGCCAATCCGGCCTGGCGGCGGGTTTCGGCCGTTTCTTCAAGCCGGCGCTTGAACGCCGCCCACAATTCCAGAGGCAGGGCCAGGAGCAATTCAAAATCCTCTCCGTCGGCCAATGCACAGTCGAGCCGGCTCCGGCAGGAACTCTCCGCCGCCGGACCGGCTTCGGCGGCGACGGGGATGGCGGCGGCTTCCAGTTCGACTCCGACGCCGCTTTCCCGGCAGAGGCGCGAAAGATCCAGCGCCAATCCGTCCGAAACGTCGATGGCGGCTCCGGGCAGGCGGCCAAGGCCGGAACCGGCACAAAAGCCCATCAGCTCCCCGATTTCCCGCAGCCTGGGACGGGGATGAAGATGGCGGCCGGAGAGGGAGCCACCGAATTCCCCGGTTACGACCAGCGCGTCGCCCGGCTTTGCCCCGCTCCGCAGGACGGGACCGCCCGGCAAAGGTTCTCCGATCACGGTTACGGATACGAACATGCCGTGGCGCGAGGACACGGTATCTCCACCCACAATCGGGACGCCAAGCTCTCCCGCCGAGCGTGCCAGGCCCTGGGCGAAGCGATTGGCCCAGTCCGGATCGGCGCCCTGCCGGATGGCAAGGGAAACCAGCGCCCAGCGAGGGCGGCAAGCCGAAGCAGCCAAATCCGAAACCGAGGCGGCCAGCGATTTTTCAGCCACCGCTTCGGGCGGGGCGTCGGGGAGGAAGTGGCTCCCCTCCGCAAAAGCGTCGCACGAGACGGCAAGGCGCCGGCCGTCCGCTTCCAGGTGGGCGCAATCGTCCGGGCCGGAGCCAATCAGGACGGAGGGGCCGGCGGCGGCGAAGAGCTGCCGCATTCGGGAGAGCAATTCCTCCTCCTGCATGTCAATTGCCCTTTCCGGCTTTGCCCGGAGTTCCGCAAAGTTTACCGCTTCGACAGAGACTCTGCGGGGGTTGTCCCCGGCCCATCCCGCTTCCGCCTCCGGGCAAGTGAATTCCCCTCCGGCGGCGGAGGGCGATTCCGGGGCAACCGGACTTCCGCGCCCGTAACGGCCATGCTTATCGCAGAGTATACTCGTGAAAACGATCCCTCCGAAGCGGAATCCTAATTTCAGGCCGCGGGCGGCACAGCTTTTCAGAACACGGGCTTTCTTAAAAAAACCTCGCGCCCGTCACTCTTCGGGCGGTTCCTTGCCTGCCAGACGGGCGATGACGGTCATGATTCGAAAACCAAGATTGACGATTACGATCCGGCGCTCGTCGGCCGGCAACAGCCGGTAGCGGGTTTCCTTCGGCATGAGCGGGATCGGCTGTCCGAAAACCACCCGAATCCGCCGGCCGGGACGCGGCCAGGACGCTCCCAGGGGAAGCGTTTCCTCCGAACCCGTTATCGCCGCCGGGATGACGGGAACGCCGCTTTCCAGGGCCAGCAGGGCAAGACCGGGCCGCGGGCTATTCAGGCGATGCGTCCGGTTGATGTGCGCTTCGGGGAAAATGCCGACCGCTTCGCCCGCCGCCAACCAGCCGAGGGCGGCAACAAGCATCCGCTCCTGGCTGTCCCGGTTTCCGCGCTGAAAAGGAATGGCTCCTCCCGAGCGGAGAATCCAGCCCATCAGCCAGTTGCCGAACGGTTCCCTGTACGCGATCATGTGCAGAGGCCGGAGCATTGCCCTGGCATAGGCCATGGCGAGCAGCGGCCCGTCCAGGAAACCGGCGTGGTGCGCCGCCACCAGGCATGGGCCGGACGGCAGGGCGGCGGCTCCGGTTGAGCCGGCGTAAAAAGGCAGGGCGGCGGCCGATAGTATGCCGGCGGCCAGGGGAAAACTTTTCCATGCCATAGGACGACGCAATCGGTTTCCAGCACCTCGCGAAGTCTCAATCGACAATTGAGACTTCGCGGAAGTTGCCCAAGTTCGTCCAGCTTCCGATTCCGGGGAGAGAATCCTCTTTCGGCATCGGAGGCCGGTTCCAGAGAAAACGGACTCCGCATTCGCAGGATTGCCGTTTTCAAACCGCCGGGGTTGGGGCGTTTCCGGATCAGAAGAGATCGTTTTTGGTAAAAATCGAAGCGAGCGGAATGCCCAGCTTCGCCAAGGCCGCCTCCCCTCCGTCCAGCCGGTCCACCATGGCGAAAACGCCGGCCACGACAATGCCGGGCTGGCTTTCCCGCATCCGCTCGATTGCCCTAACGACGCTGCCGCCGGTGGTGACGACATCCTCGACAACGGCCGCCCGCTGGCCAGGCAGAAGTTCCGGCCCTTCGATCCATTGACCCGTTCCATGCCCCTTGGGTTCCTTCCGCACGATAAAACCCTCAAGCGGCGACCCCGTTTCAAAGGAAAGGGCTGTTATCGCCCCGATGAGCGCGTCCGCGCCCAGCGTCAGCCCGCCGACGCGATCGGGGCGGACCGGACGCATCATTTCGATAAGAATCCGGGCGGCATGGTTCAGGGCGTCCGGCCGCAGGGTGGTGGTCTTGCCGTTGACGTAAAAATCCGATTTTCCGCCGCTGGCCAAGGTGAAATCCCCCCGGAGGAAGTCGATCCGGCGTTTCAATTTTTCCCTGAGGGTTTCCAGATCGGTTTTTTCCATGTTTCTTCTCCGTCACCCCGGCGTTACCGGAACAGCATGTCCCGGGCCAGCCGCTCCGCCGTCTCCTCGCCGGCCAGGAGGCTGGCCAGTCGCAGGGCGAATTCGAGTGCGGTTCCCGGTCCCCGGCTGGTAATCAAATTCCCGTCCTCCACCACCTGATCGGACACGAACGCCGCCCCGGGTGGGAACATCGTTTCCATGCCGGGATAGCAGGTCGCGCGCCTGCCTTCGAGCAGGCCCCAGGCAGCGAGGGCGACCGCCGGCGCGGCGCAGATGGCCGCCACCCTTCCCCCGTTCGCCAGCGTTTTTTCGGCAAGGGCGCGGGCCGTCGCCGAGGCGGCGATGTTTGCGGCTCCCGGCATGCCGCCGGGAAGAACCACCAGGTCAAACCCGCCCGCGAGCGTTTCCAGGATCGCGTCGGCGCGATAAATCAGGCCGCGCGAGCCCCTGGCCTCAAGGCCGCAGACGCCGGCAATGATGGTTTCGATGCCGGCCCGCCTCAAGACATCCGCCGGGGTCGCCGCTTCGATTTCCTCGAAGCCGTCCGCCAGCAGCACAACCGCCCTGGCGTTTCCGTTCGCAGCCATGTCGTTCTCCTCCCTGTCACATGAGCCTGGGCGACGCGGCGACGCGTGTCTTTCCGGGGGTCGCTCCGGAGAGCCAGTCGTTGAGCATTGCAACCCAGCGTTCGTCAATGCGCATGTCCGGTCCGACGCTCACAAAGGGCGAATCGGAATAACCGCCGATGGAAAGCACCTCGATGCCGCCCAGACCGTACGGATCGAGGAATTCCGACACCGCCGCCGGAGCCGAGTTGTAGAAGCCGATTTCCAGGCGATCCCGGCTATAGACGCGGACGCGGAGATTGCGGCGGGGGCCGCGGATCCAGAAATAATACTTGTTCTGCCAGTTGACGGTGAAGGTGGACTTGCGGATGGCCAGAAGCAGTTCGTCCATGGTGGCGGCCAAGCGCGGATTGAGCCGATCGGAGTAATAGGCCTTGCCCTTGACCCGCCAGGGCTCAATCGACTCGGCCGACTGGGATCGGTCGGGTACGGGCGCGCCGGTGGCCGGGTTCAGTTTCGGCGCTACCTGCTCGGCGAAGAAAACGTCCTGCCCGCCGACAATGAACTTGCGATAGCGGATGCCCGTGAAATTGACGCCCCGGGCGTTCATCCATTCGATGACGCCGGCGAGGCGGGGAGAAAAGGATTCGGCCGCGATAATCAGGCGCTGGGCATTGTTGATGAGCGAGGCGAATTCCTCGGCGTCGCGCTCGAAAGCGGCGGCGAGCAGGCTCGCCAGTTCCACCGAATCCTCGGACATTTCGACGTCCATCTCCTCCCAGAGCTGACGGAGGGGCTCGTTCACCGGGCGATCGATAAAATTCCGGGCCACGCGCCCCAGTTCCTCGCTGGAGAGGGGCGCGAGATTGGCGGCGAGCTGGAGCGTCCGCGTCTGCTGTTCGATGTCCGCCATGCCGATGTTGATGGAGATGGCGGCGGTTCTGCCCAGGGAGTCGATGGCGATGACGGTGTCGTCGTTCGGGAGGCAAAAAGCCGGAAAATCCGTGGCCTCGGCGATAACCACCAGCGACTCGCCCAAAAAATGCGGCTGTATCTTGACTCTCCGCCGGATGTCGTCGAGGCCCTCCTCATCCATGGGGATGGATTGCACCTCCTGCAGGGTTCGGCCGGCACCCGTGTACATTTTGCTCATGCTGTTCCCCGTTTTCCGCTGACGGGGACAGTGTAAACCCTCTCTTCCGCCGCGTCAACACCTTCGTCCGGTTTTCCGGCGGAGGGAGAATTTTCGGCTTGACCGGCCGGGCAATGCCGTGATACCCTTGCTGTTTTCGAATGGCTCCGGCGAACGGAGCGGCGATTTCGGCAGAAAGGGGACGGCATGGGCATGAAGGACGACTTGAAGGCCGGCAAGAGCCTGGTGGGGACCATGGTTGCCATCGTGGACAATCCGGACATTGCCAAGATACTGCGGGTTTCCGGGTTCGATTTTATCATCATCGACAACGAGCACGGCTATATGGACTATCAGTCCGCCGCCGGCATCATCGGCATGGCCCGGGCCATGGACTATCCCGCCCTGGTGCGGATCCCGGAGGCAGGGCGCGAGGTGATCCTGAAATACGCGGAAATGGGCGCCTCCGGCTTCCTTCTCCCAAATTGCGAGACGGCCGGCCAGGCGCGGGCTTTGGTGGAGTACTCCAAATACGCGCCCCTGGGCAACCGGGGCGTGGCCCTCCTCCGCGCCCACGCCAATTACGAGAAACAGGCGTCGGCGGTCGAATATATGGCGAAAGCCAACGCCCAGGGGGTCCTGATGTGCCAAATCGAGTCGCCGATCGGCGTCGGGAATATCGACGCCATCCTGGACGTCGAGGGCATCGACGCGGCTTTCATCGGTCCGAACGATTTGTCCCAGAGTTACGGCCTCATGGGCCAGTTTTCCCATCCCACCGTGGTCGGGGCGATTGACGCGGTAATCGCCTCGGCCAGGCGGCGCGGCAAGTTTTCCGGCATCCATTTCACCGGCGCGCCCGAGATGCTGCAGCCCTGGATTGCCAAGGGGATGACCCTGAATCTCTGGTCAAACGACATTACCCTGATGATGACCAAGGCGGCCGAGGGATTGAAGACGCTCCGGGGCTGAGCCTCAAGCCAGGTCCGGAACGATTGGCGGGCGTTCCCGGGGATGGTTGGGTGGTCTGTCGGTGTGTTCCGGCTTTGCCGGATCACACCGACAGACCCGTATAGAGAACGTGAAACATAACGCGCTGCGATTGTTGAACCGGTCACCAACTACAACGGACTCCACACCATGTCGTCATCAGTCTGGAGCGCAATGAACTTCATGCCGGTGCCCTTTGGATACTTGAAATCCAGTTCGACTCCGACGCCATTGGGAGCGCTTGCCGTGCCTCCATCTCCTGTATGCCGACATCGTCGAGCCGTAAGCTCTGAATGCGCCCCCACCGCGCGCCAAACGTCTCTTCAAGTACAAATACGGCCTGACCTCGAAAGATACGATGTGCAGGCTGATTAATAATCACAACCTTGCCGTTTTGGTACGGCCCGCCATTCTGGCGTCGTACCAGCTGGACGCCGGCGTGATGGTCTTGAAGATATCGCCCGACCGTTATGGCGAATATTGATTTCGCGAACGCCTGAATGAACCCAGCAGCCTCGCCCATTTTATCCACGCCAGGGAGTTCGTCAGGAGTTCCTCTTCCATGCGCGATCTGATTACGGCGCTCGACGAGATCATTGATACGTTCCTCAATGGCCGCGGCGGGTACTCCATCTTGCGAGGCGGCGGGCGATCCATTCATGTTGCGATACCATTCGACGACGGCGTCCGCCCGGCGGACGCGTGTGCACATCTGCTCGACGCCGACGGTCGCAAATAATTCGTCGATTTCACGGACGCCCAGATTCCGGTCGTGTGCCACTACAGCCGCCTTGTTCGGCGTGTACCGCTCCGTACCGCTCAGACATCCGAACAGATTCTTCACCACCTCCATTTCAGTCAGGCCAACGTATCTCCCTTCGCCTATGCGCCCACGAAACAACATCTCGGCCGTCCGCGCGAGATGCTTCTTCACGAGCTTCCGCGGCAACTCGGCGTACCGGAGTCGGCGTGACTCCAGTTGCGCATACGCAGCGACGATCCCCTCAATGAATTTCTCGAATGACGAATACAGGACGATGGCAAACGCCGCATTGTCGAAGCGTTTCCGGATCGGGACATACTGCCGCACCGCGGGGTCAGTGTGATTCGCCATGGCGAGATTGACCGGCTTGATCGACTCGACGAGCGTCTTCAGATCCCCCAATTTCGTACTGAGTTCATCCAATGTGGAACGCACGGGCAGGCTCCGTTGCGATCACCGCCTGACCTTGGTGATCGCGGCGACAAAGGCCTCGCGCATGCAGCGATTCCGATCCTGGGTGTCCTTGAAATTCGTGCGGCGCCCGGAGAACAAATCAAGGTTCATGTGGTACATCGCCTCCAACTCTTTGCGAAATACGGCCTTATTTTTGACGAGTTTGGCGCGATGAGGCACCACCTCGGGGCTATTCGCGGCGAACATGAGGGGATCGTAGACTATCTTGGTTGGTCGCCTTTTGGAAGAATTGAGCACAGTAAACGCTTCGTTCTCAAGCGTGTCCCAAAGGAAATCAACGGTCGCCTCGAACATTGAGCGGTACTCTTCGAGACCCTTTGCCGGGAACTTGTTTCCATTAACAATAAACCGATCGGGAAATTCTGAAATCTTGTTCAATCCTGCCCTGAACTTACCGATACTGCGGTAGGCAAAAAAGCGTAAAACCAGCTCCACGTCCTCCATCTTCTCGAACATGCGAATGCCCGCTTGCGTCGATTCGTCGATAGTTTCGCCGGCTTCTTCGTCGGCATCCTTCTCCTCAGGTTTCGGGTCGATCGGGATACCCCACATGCACCGGAAGTTTTCGTTCTCGGAAAGCTCGATGCATAGCCTGTTGAGGGGGCCGTTGTAAACCGCGTTACGCGTCTCCTGGCTGGTAAGCTCCACACCTCCCGAGTTGAGACGTTCAAAGACCATCTTCTTCAACATCGCGGCCTGTTCCTCGTTATCCGCCGTTTCTTTGAGGAGGATGATCGATGAAATGTAACGGCGATCAATGCCATCGCGAACCTTCGACGGAAGCTGCGAGTAGTGCCGTCCGTTGAGGTCTGACCAGTACTGCAGCCCGATGAGCGCAAACTTGTCGGCGTAGAAGTCGCTCAGCGCTGTCAGACGCTGGCGTCCATCCATCACCTCGAACCGCGCCAGGTCGCGCTCGTAGAGGAAGACTGGCGGCACAGGCACGTTCATGAGGAACGACTCGATGAGCCGCGACTTCCGCTCGACGCTCCAGCGATGGCGGC
>JAITKH010000286.1 GCA_031278535.1 Planctomycetota bacterium
ACTGAGACAAATCCGCCCACGCCAAACCCCACAGTCCGGTCCAGGCCGCGCTTTTTTCGCCCCTTGCCAAGAGTGGGGTTGGCCGGATGCTTGCGTTCGATTGCATCATTTCCCGGCAGGCGTCTGTTCAACACCAGTGAAAAGAATCGCCATGCCGCTTTTCAACTTATATCGAATGAGTCCGACCGCATAATTTCCAAAGGTCCACGGATAATAATAATTGCGGAACTTGGGCTAATGTTCGCATCTTTGCATCGGGCAGGTGCGGTTTTCGTCACCAGTGATTTTGTGCCATCTTTTCTGTCATGGACTTGACATCTTCTCGTCGCGCTGCCATTATCGAACTGATTGTGGCTGGCTGTTTCGCCGCAGCGCATGGAAGGAGACGGGCACAATGTCGCGAGAGACCTTAATCCAGGCGAGAAGCCTGGTGGTGAAAGTCGGTTCCAGCCTTCTTGCTTCGCTCAGCGGCGGCCTGGATACAATTTTCATTGCCAAGCTGGTCGGACAACTTGCCGACCTGTCAAAAAAAGGGAAGCAAATCGTCTTGGTCAGTTCTGGAGCGGTGGCGGCGGGTACGGCCGAGTTGGGCCTGGCGGACAGGCCCAAGGAATTGTCCGGCATCCAGGCCGCAGCCGCCGTGGGTCAAGTGGCCCTGATGCAAATTTATCGGCAGCTTTTCCATTATTACCGGCTGAAAGTGGGACAGGTGCTCCTGACGCGCGACAATCTTCATGATCGGCGACGTTTCCTCTATGCCAGGAATACGCTTCTTGCCATGCTGAGGGAAGGGGTGATTCCCATCGTCAACGAAAACGATGCGGTGGCGGTGGAGGAACTGCGCCTGAAAATGGGGGACAACGATTCGCTGGCCGTATCGGCGGCGCAGTTGATTGACGCCGGCGTGATCATCCTCCTCTCCGACGTTGACGGCCTCTATGATCGCCCGCCCTCTCATCCCGGTGCGAAATTGATCCCGGAAGTGCGGGAACTGACGGACGGCATTTTGGCCGGCGCGGGCGGCGTCGAATCGGGAGTGGGATCAGGCGGCATGGCATCCAAGGTGAATGCCGCCCGCGCCGCCGCCATTGCCGACATCCCGCTCCTCGTCGCCGGGGGCAGACGGGAAAATATTCTTATGGATATCGTTTGCGGAAGAAATGTCGGCACTATTTTCCTGCCGTCCGGCCACCGCGCCTCTTCCTACCGCCAATGGATAGCTTATGGAAGAAGCCCGGACGGTACGGTTTTGGTGGACGACGGGGCGCGCGACGCAATTCTTGCGAAAAAGAAAAGCCTTTTGCCCATCGGTATCCGGAAGGTTCAGGGAAGTTTCGTCGAAGGCGACACTATCGCCATCGCCGATCTCGAGGGAAAGGAGTTCGCCCGGGGCCTGAGCAATTATGATGCGGACGACCTGCGGCTGGTGGCGGGACGGCGATCAGGAGAATTGGAGGGAATTCTCGGCCGTCTTTGCGCCGAGACGGCGATCCATCGCGACAACCTGGTGACTTTTGGCCGGGTTGCCGAAGAGAGCCATCCCCTCTCCCCGCCGGCATGATGCCGACGCGGACGGAAGCGCACCTTCATTCTCGAGCTATGTCAATGGCGACTTTCATGACTGTCGACGGGTTGTCGTCGACATACTGATACGCGTCAAGTATTTTGTCCAGGGGATAGCGCCTGGATATGATGCCGTCGATCCGCATTTTCCCCCCGTGCAACAAATCTACGGCTTCAAGCGTGCTTTCCTTCACCGTCCCCATGACGGAAAGCAGGGCTATTTCCCGGCGCTGGAAGGAAGGTATCTCGAAGGTCACCGCTTCCTTGAAATTCGCGACAATCACCACTCGCGAGGCATTGGCCGCGGCCGATATGGCGGCATGAATGGTGGCGGGCGATCCGGCGCAATCGAAAATCACGTCCGGAACTTCCCCTTTGAACGCCTGGCTTATGGCGTCGGCCAGTTCGACGCCGCCGGTATTCAGGCAATGGGGTATCCCGTTTCGTTCTGCGATTTTAAGCTTGGCGTCGGCGATATCGGCGATCAAAACGTCGGCCGCGCCCATGGCGAGGCAGGCCTGGGCGGTAAAATTGCCTATGATGCCGGCTCCAATGACCACGGCCCTCTCGCCCCGGCGCATTTCCGCCACCATGGCCGAATTAACCCCGACCGAAGCTGGTTCGGCCAGCATGCCTTTATCGTTTTCAAACCCTTCCGGCAGGGTAATGACATTCCACTCCGGGCTGGCGAAGTATTCGGCGAACAGGCCATCGGCGAGAATTCCGATCCCCTTGAGGGAAAAGCAGACATTATGCCGGCCTTTCCTGCATGCGTAGCAGGTTCCGCAGGCGAACTGCTGCTGAATATTGACGTGATCGCCCACAGCGACATGTTTCACCCCGGAACCGGTATCCACGACAACGCCAATGCCCTCATGTCCCTGAACCAGGGGAAAAGACGCGTATTTGTGTTTGCCGTGAAACACCTGGACGTCCGAGGCGCAGATGCCGACCGAAAGCATCCTGACCAGTATCTGGCCCGGACCGATGACGGGCATTGGGAAGTCCCGGATTTCCACTTTGCCCGGAGCGATGGTTTGGGCCGCTTTCACAACACATCTCCTTTTTGAGTCAGACGGGAAATCCGGCGGGCCGGAACAAATCTGTCCCGGCACGCCGGCGCTTTCAGGGAGAAGCATTTTTATCTCATTGGGGCGGGGTAAATTACTTTGTTGGTTGTCTTTTCGAACGGCCAGATCGTGATATATTGCCCGTTCTGAATCTGCGCCACAGTGGTAATGGCGTTGTAATTGATGTTGGTGTGGCGGATTCCGTTGATGTCCACGTCGACGAAAGCGATTTCATCGTAAGGAAGGATGATATCCGGTCCGTTCGGGAATTTCTTCGTGATCGTGATGTCCCGGAGCGCTTGGCGTATTTTCTCTTTGTCGGGGGCCCCTGCCTGCTCGATTGCGGTCTTGAGCACCCAGGTCGCCGTGTAGGCGTTGGCGGAATGTCCGTTCATGTCGATGTTGTAGACTTTCCGGAAAGCCGCATTGGTTTCGGCGCCATTGCTCATGTCAGGCGCCCATTCCAGGGCCGTGGCGATGCCATTCGAGAGAGAGCCGACATTCGGGATGTAGGTTGGATCGATGAAGCCTGTCGCCTTGCCAATGACGATGTTGGGACGGAAATTCTGTTCGCCCATGGTCTTGGTCAACAGGATGCAGTCGGATATGTAATTGTCGGCGATGAGGATGTCGGGGTTCGAAGCCTTGAGGGAGAGCACCTCGGAAGTGAGGTCGGGAGCTCCGCGCATGTACAGCACCACGTTGATGACGTCGAAACCCAATTCCTTGCACCAGTATTCGCCCCATTCCTTGGTTTCCTGCCCGAGCAGCGTGTTGTCCGCGACGATTGCGGCGGTCTTCAGCTTGCCTCCCAGTTCCTTCTGGTTGTAGTCGCTTACAAACTGCATCATGCTTTTGAGAAACGCCATGTTGGTGGGAGCAAGGCGGAAGAAGTAGCGGTACCCACGGGTAGTGAGGACATTGGCGGTGGAGATGGCGGTGAGGAAGGGGGTACGATAGCGTTCGGCCACTTGGGAAACCACCTCGGTCACAGCCGACTGGTAGGCGCCGAGCAGACACGATACATTGCTGCGCGTGATCAATCTTTCCGCCTCGGACATGCCAATTTTCGGATCGCCCTGGGTGTCGCCCCAGATCATTTCGACGGGCCGCCCGAGGACGCCGCCCTTGGCGTTGATCTCCTCCACCGCGAAATCGATTCCGCGTTTGATGTTCTGGCCGATGGCGGCGACGTCGCCGGTAAGGGGGTAGACGCCTCCCACGCGGATGGGTTCGGCTCCGGAACGGGCGAGTGAAACCATAAAAAGAGGTACAACTGCCAGTAGCCACGATTTTCTCATTTCCATTCCTCCTCGAATAAGATCAGAAACCAAGATACGCTTTTTTTACCTCTTCGTTATCCATGAGATCCCTGGCCGGACCGGCCATGCGAACCGTCCCGTTTTCTATGACATAGCCGCGATCGCTGATTTTAAGTGCCTTGCGTACATCCTGTTCCACCAGAAGTATGGTCGTTCCCTCAGAAGCCAGGTTTTTGACAACCAGCAGGATATTGTCAACAATGTTGGGTGCGAGGCCAAGCGATGGTTCGTCCAGGAGCATCACCTTGGGGCGGGACATGAAAGCCCGGGAAATTGTCGCCATTTGCTGTTCGCCGCCCGACAGGGTGCCGGCCAACTGATTTCGACGTTCCCTGAGAACCGGAAACCACTGGTAGACCCGATCCAGGGATTCCCCAAGATGCGCCCGCGCTGTGGATCCATAGGCTCCCATTTCCAGGTTTTCGTACACCGTCATGTCGCGGAATAGTTGCCGTCCTTCAGGAGCGTGGGCAATTCCAGCGCCGAGTATCCGCCCGCAGGAGCAATTGGTTATCTCTTTTCCGTTGAAGCGGATTGTACCGCCAGTGACCGGAATCAATCCCGACACGGCACGGACAATCGTGGTTTTTCCCATCCCGTTGGACCCGACGATGGCCGCCACTTCGCCCCGTTCCACCTCGATGCTCACATCCCACAACACGCGGGTGTCGCCATACGCCGCGCTGATCCGGTCAATTTCGAGATATGCCATAGCCGTCGTCTTTCCCCAAATACACCTCGATGACCAGAGGATCATTCATCACTTGTTCCGGGGAGCCGAAACTGATCCGCTCCCCATGATGCAACACCAGGATTTCCGAGCAGAGATCAACGACAGCCCGCATGACGTGCTCGATCATGAGGATGGTGATCCCCGAGCGGTTGATCTTCCGGACCAATTCCATCGCCTCGTCCGTTTCAATCGGGTTGAGTCCGGCCATCACTTCGTCCAGGAGGAGGAGATCCGGCCTGGTGGCAAGCGCCCTGGCCAGTTCCAACCTCTTTTTATCCGCGGTTCCCAATTCCTTGGCCAGGAAATGCCGCTTGTCGGCGAGGTGGGTAAACTCGATTATTTCCAGCGCCTTCTCCTTGGCGTCGGCGTACCCCCGATTTTCATTGCGGCCGAAGAACGCGCCGGAAACCACGTTGTCAAGTACGTTCATGTGCGCCAACGGTTTCATGATCTGAAAGGTGCGGGCTATGCCCTCTCCGGTGTATTTATGAACCGGAAGATCGGTGATGTCCCGTCCCCGATAGAAGACGCGCCCCTCGGTGGGTCGGAAAAAACCGCTGATCATGTTGAATATGGTGGTCTTTCCGGCACCGTTCGGGCCGATCATGCCGGAAATCCCTCCTTCGCCCATTTCGAAACTGACATTGCTCACCGCCTTGAGTCCCCGGAATATCTTGGTCAGGCTCTCCACCTTAAGCATGGCCACCTCCCTTCTCCGGGACCCTCGTCAGGCGGCGCTTGTCGCTCCATTCCCGAAGCCATCCGAGCAGGCCGGAAGGTTTAAGGAAAATAACAAGGATGAGGATTACGGCGTAGACGATAATGTTGATGCCGGAAACGACGCCCGCGAAATGGGCTCGCAGGAATTCCGAGAGCGGGATAATCAGAATCGCGCCCACCAGGGGGCCGGCGACAAACGATATGCCGCCGATGATGGCGGGGAGGACGAATTCCACCGAAAATACCGTCATCATGATTTCCGGATCGATGAAGCGAAGATATTGGGAATAGAAGGCCCCGGCCACAGCCGTAAATCCCGCCGAAAGGAAGGTGGCGTACAATTTATAACGTGCAATGTCGACGCCGATGGCCGCAGCGGTATCCTCGTCCTCCCGGATGGTCTTGAAGGCATAACCCCATTTGGAACGATCCAGGCGCCAAACCGCGAGCGAAATCCCGATCAACATGAACAGGGACATATAATAGTAGGGCATCTTGGAAAGAAAGCGCATGGCCCAGAAATCATCGTCGCCGAACGGCATAAGCAGGCCTTGGCCTTGCCCCACATAGGGCCAGTTCATGAGCAGGTTGCGAAAAGTTTCGCCGAAAGCGATTGTGGCCAGGGTGAAATACGGTCCCCGGAGGACAAAGCAGGGATAAAAAATCACTGCCGCCATCAGGCCGACGACCAGGAAGGAGGCGGCCATGCCAATCCACGGGGAGACGTCCGCCTTGATAACCAGGGTGGCGGTAAGATAGGCGCCGAGCCCCATAAACGTGGCATGGCCGAGCGAAAGCTGCCCGGTCATCCCGCCCAGAATGTTCCATGCCATGGAAATGGACCCAATATAGAAGGACATGATGAAAATATGGATGATATAGGGCTCGTCCCCCATGATCATGGGGAGAAGGCAGGCAATGGCGAAAGCCAGGGCCGCCAAAAATATCTTCCCGGTTTTTGACATGGCGTTATGCCGTCCTTCGCATGATAAACCTCTGCCTGGCGATCAGGATGAGGATAAACGTAATGAAGACTATGGAATCCTTGAAGGCCGGCCCCGCCGCCAGCGCTCCCAGCGTTTCCATGAGCCCCAAAACGATGCCGGCGATAAAGGCGCCCCGGATGTTTCCGAGTCCGCCCATCACCACCACGATGAAAGCCCTGAGGTTGAAGGTGGCGCCAACCATCGGATGCACAAAATAGAAGGGCATCAAAAGGCTTCCGGCGACGCCGGCCAAGGCGGCGCCCAGGCCGTATATGGCTATGTAAATCCATTTGATGTTGACGCCGGTCAATCGCGCCCCGATCTGGTTCTGGGCCGTGGCCCGGATCATCTTTCCGGGCCGGGTAAATTTGAAGAAGAGAAAAAGGAGGGCGGTAACGACAAGGAGGGTAATCAGACTAATCAGCTTGGGATAGCTGATCGAAAGGTTCATGACATGGATGACGTCCTGCGCGTAAGGCGTCCGAATGGAGCGATAATCGGCGCCGAAAGCAATCAGGGCCGTGTTCTGGAAAAGCATCCCCAGCCCGGTGGTCAGGAACAAGACGTTGATGTCGGCGTCGTCGCGACGGAGAAAGGGCGTTATCAGGTAATTCTGAATGACGCCGCCGAAGGCGAACATGACGGCCATCACCAATGGAGCCGCCAGATAGGGATCCACTTCAAAATATGCATACATGAAATAGGTCAGATACATGCCTGCCATAAGCAATTCGCCCTGGCAGAAATTGACGATATTCATGACACCGAAAATACAATTCAATCCCATCCCGACCAGGGCATAGAACCCTCCGATAAGGATGCCGTTGACGACGGCCTGCAATACCGTATCCCAGAATCCGGGACTCAAGACGGTTTCCTCCTCTTCAAGATACAAAAACCCGGCGCAAAAAAGGGATATGGCCATTCCTGCCGGCACAATGATTTCATGTTTGATCTGGAGTTTGCAAAATGCATAGCCAGTTAATATACAGATAGATAAATTGATATTTCATCAGAATTAGATGGATTCTTTATGTTCCCTTTTTATTGGGTACGCCAAAAATGCTTGTAAAACTCCCATTTTTGAAAAGGATTTTCTGTTCGACAAAGCGAAAATCCAAGCGATACGCCGGAAATCTATGTGTCTATCTCTTTTAATATCAATATGAAATAGAAATTTGCAAAACTCCAGTTTGATTATGCGAACCTGGTCGGGACGAATCGCCCCTTGTCGATCAAAGGCGGCACAAAACGCGAATGAAGAGGGATGGTACGAAATTCCATGGGGGTGTCAAGAGAAAAACGCGGCAAGACCAAAATTGGACAAGGGTTGCGTATCTAAATGGCCTCGGTTCGCCTATCCCAAATTCGACTCCATGTTGGCCCAGGCTGTTGCCAAACGGCGTCGGATCAGATACGCCAACATGACCACAAATAGTACACGATTATTTCTCGAGAAAACGGTCATGCCATATTATCATGTAATAAGTAACGATAAAATAATCATCGAATTCAATTGATTGCATGATTACGTAGTCGTCCCTGAAAAAGCCCTGCCTTGCCTCTCCGTCCTCTTCAAGAGCGGCCAGCCGCATCCAAGAAGGGCTACGCTGGTCGGATCAAGTTTTTCCTCGGCTTCAGTTTGCAAGCTTTTTTGGGCAGAGGGATCGAAACCTTGCAAAATATTCT
>JAITKH010000308.1 GCA_031278535.1 Planctomycetota bacterium
GCCCCCGGTTCATCCGGTTTCCGCCTACGGGGAAGTGAATTCCCCTTCGGCATCGGAGGTCAATCCCGGAACAAACGGACTTCAGAATTTGTAAGGATTGAGACTGTACAGACCACTAGGCCCGCAACCAGCGTTTGCCCCCGCACGTCGACGGAGGAGCCGGTTCGCTGACGGATTATGAATCCGTCGCGGAAAATACTCAACATATTGATAGTAAAGATAGTTGTGATGAAATCAAAACCCCCTTGACAGGAGAATTGACAGTTTCTTCCTCCGATTGTCATTCCGACGTGAAGACGGCGGAGACGGTGAACCTGGAGGCGCGGGTTGCCGCGCTGGAGGAAAGGCATGGGGCTTGAAGCGAGAATCGACAAACTGGAATCGGCGGCCGGAATCGGGATAAGCCGCCCCTGGCCGGCCGAATGGAGCGGGACGCCGGAGACGGACGCGGCTTTTCGCCGGATGTTGTTCCATAGTCCGGAATCCTGTTTTCGCGAGGCGCCGGAAACAATGAAAGGGGACGATGATGACGGGCAGTCTTTGCAGGCGGGTTGAGAAGCTGGAACAGGTGGAGGAAATCCAAAACATTATGCCGATCCGCTGGCGGAAGGAGGGAGAGCCTCGGCCGACAGGACCCGGAACGGTGGTGCGCTGGATGTTCGACGGCGAAGACGATCCGGGCGCTGCCGGGTGATATGGACGCATCGGCGCCGGAGGAATAACATTTTGAGAGGACAGGCTTCTGCCGGCATCGGCGGCAAGCCCATTCCCCGCAAGGTCCGCAAAGGATAGCGCATGGCATCCATCAAGCGCATCGGCAACGAACTTGCCTCTCCCCTGGATTCCCGCATCTACACGGTGCGCGGCCAGCGGGTGATGCTGGACAGCGACCTGGCCGGGGTGTACGGGGTGGAGACCAGGCATATCAATCAGGCCGTAGATCGGAATGAGCACAGATTCCCGCCCAGATATGCTTTCCGTCTGACCACTGATGAAGGGGAAAACTTGAAATCACAAATTGTGACTTCAAGATCGTGGGGCGGCCGGAGAAAACTCCCACAGGTCTTCACGGAACATGGCGCGGTCATGCTGGCCTCTGTCTTGAGTTCGCCAAGGGCGATTCAAGCCAGCATAGTGGTGGTCGACGCCTTTGTCCGTCTCCGCCATGTCTTGGACGCCAATCATGCCCTGGCCAAGAGAATCGACGAACTGGCGGCCAAGGTGGACGACCACGACAAAGCCTTCGCGGTTGTCTTTGAGGAATTGAAGCGGTTGGCCGTGGACATGGCGCCCGAAAGGCCCAGGGAGCGCATCGACTTCAGGTCCAACAAGGAGCGGGGCATAACCGGCAGGGCGCGGGGAAAATAGCGACGATGGCAAATTCTGGGGGATAGGTTCCGGCCGACGGGCCGGTCCGACAAGGCGGCCGCCTTGCACCGTTTTCCCCTTTTTACCATGCGGGGATTACGCTTTGCAAGGGGCGGACCATGGGAAAACCCGAATCGCTTCACGAAAACACCGCCGAAAACCTCAAGTTGCGGGAATGGCGGCGCAAGGCGAAGGCCGAGGGGATGCCTTTCACCCGGTGGATGCCGAAGCCGCGCCGCGATCTGGAGGAGGGGAAACAATGAGCGTTTTCAGGCGAATCCGCAAGGGACAAAATGGCGGGAAGATTGTTGCCGGAAAATACACGATTGAATTTAAGGACGCCGCCGGCATCGTCCGGCGCATCGGCGGATTCAGGGACAAGAAGGCGAGCGAGGAACTGGAACGCGGAATTCTCCGCCTGGTCGCCCTGCGGGCCGCCGGTTCGCCGCCCGACGCCGAGGGGGCGCGGTTCCTGGAAAGCGTTCCCGCCGCCGTACGCGATGCCCTGGCCGCATGGAGTGTTATTGACCGCGAACGGGCGGCAACTGGAAAGTCGCTGGCGGCGCATATCGCGGACTGGCGAGCCACCCTTGAATCCCGCAATCGGACGCCACAACACGTCCGGGAATCCATTGCAAAGGTGAAAACCTTGACGGCTGCTTGCCGCTGGCGCATGGTTTCGGATGTTTGCGCGGTTGATTTCGACGCATGGCGAAATCGGAAGCGACAGGAAGGCATGTCGCTGAAAACGATGAACCACTATCTGACGGCGATGAACGGATTTTTGAATTGGTTGACCGCCGAGGGGCGGGCGCGAGGCAATCCCTTGACCCATCTTCATAAACCAAACCCGGAATCGGACAGGCGCGTCAGGCGAAAGGCATTCGCGCATGCGGAATTTTCCCGCCTGTTGACCGCGACGCTGGAGGGCGAATCGCACCACGGCCTGACCGGAGAAGGACGGTCTTTGCTCTACCGGCTGGCTGTCGAAAGCGGTTTTCGGTTTTCCGAATTACGCTCCCTTGTCAAGGCGTCATTCGATTTTGACGAAGCGACTGTCACCATTGAAGGCTAACACGCCAAAAATGGCACGACCGCGACGAATCCGACAAGCCGGGAATTGGCGGGAACCATGAAAGATTTTTTGGCCTTATCCATGCCGAACGCTCCGGCTTTCGCCGGATTGTGGCAGGATTGCGGCTCAAAGATGTTGTATGTCGATTTGGAACGCGCCGGAATGCCATCTGCCAGCGATTCCGGCGAGCGACTGGATTTTCACGCCCCGCGCCATATATGCGGGACGCGGCTGGCCGCTCTTGAAGAGGGCGGAGAGGCAAGGCAGGGCTTTTTCAGGGACGACTACAATATTTTCACGCTGCGGAACTTGGGCTAGCGCTCCGCAAAAATGCAATCTGCTTCTCGGCCTCAACTCGTCGCCAGGGCGAAGAAATCCTCCGCCCGGTTGATTTCGGCGATGAACTTTTCGATGGCGTTCTCCAGGAATTCCTCGGAAATCTGGAAAGCGGCGGCCACGGCCGGATTGAAGGAGGGCATGCGGTTGTCTCCGCCATTGCCGACGCCGAGGGCGCGGGCCAAGATGTCGCCGATGTGGACGAAAGCGATCAACTCACGGTTTTCGCTGTAGCGGTGGGGACTGTGATGCCCAGCCACCATACGCACCATGTCGTTTGGAAGGTGCCATTTCTCGATCAGCCAACTGCCGATCGCGGCGTGGTTGAAATTGCCCATCACCTTGGCCTCGACATCGGTCATCAGCAGTCCCTTTTCCGCGGCGTATCTGATGATGGGTCCGGAAATGGCGGGCTGGAACTGATCGAGGATAATCTTGCCGATGTCGTGCAGAAGGCCGCCGACGAATGCGTCTTCCGCCAGGTGCGCGGCCCCGTAGGTTTCGGCCGTCGCCTTGGCGGCCAGGGCGGTTCCGAGCGAATGCCGCCAGAAGTTCGTGATGTTGAGGCCCCCCGGCGTGGTTCCGCGGAAGGCGTCGAAAACCGAGGCGGTGATGATGACGGTGCGAATCTTGGTAAAGCCGAGGATGACCACGGCGTGCTGAACCGACTTGATCTGCCGGGGAAATCCGTAATAGGCGCTGTTCACCAGCCTGAGCACCTTGCCGGAAAGCGATTGATCCTGGCTGATGAGCTTGCCGATGTCGGCGGCGCTGACGTTCGGATTCCCAAGCTGTTCGATAATCTTCGCCAGCACGGACGGCAGGGTCGGCAGGTCTTCCACCGATTCGATGGCGGCTCGCAGTTTGCTGGCGTCTATGGACATTGGCCGGCGGGACCTTTTTTCTGGCCCTGGACCAGGGCGGAAACACCCTTCCCGCCATCGGTGAGAAGGCGGCGGATGACAATGCCGCGCAGCTTCATCATGAGGGCATCGCCGGCGACATTGATGAAGCGTTCATCAACTTCCCCGACGATTTGTTCAGCCAGCGGATTCCTTTCTGGTCCGGGATCCGGGGCCGCCTCTGGAGACGGGACGACGGTTCGGTCGTTCGGGGAGAGGGCGGCTCGGGTGTCATGACTCTCCACTTCAATGGCGGCTATGCCCCATTTCCGGATGCGGCTGGCGAATATGGGCGTCAGTCGTATGCCGGCGGGAAGCAGGGTATTCCCTCCCGGATCCAAAAGGGATTTGGCAAGCCGCATGCCGGGCCTGATTGCGTCGACGCCAATGCTTATCGTGCCCATTTCCCTCTCTTCTTCGGTTGGCGCATTTCTCTTTCCGCTCCCCAGATGGAAATCGCGCCGCCCAAGTATACCAGGGAAGGGGTCGCTGGGAAAGGGAAATTGGCCGCCGATCAGTTGCCGAACCGGAGCCGTTCGGCCAGGAATTCCGGAAGTCCGGCCCGATGGATGAGATCGATGGTCAAATCGCGATCATATTCAACCCGGTGGTATTCCACCCTTTCCCCGTCAAACATGACCCACGATGATCGCCAATCGCCGTCCCGGGGCTGGCCAACCGATCCAATCGAGACATAGGCCTTCTCCTCCCCGATCCGAAACTCCGTCTTGGAAATCGGGCCCGTGTCGTGGGGGAAGATATAGCCCACCTCCGTGCCGAGAAAGGCGCGGTGGTTGTGCCCGACAAAACAGATGTTGAAGTCGGTGAAGTCGTTTTGCAGCGTCCGCACCAGGTAGAAGAACGCCCATGGAGTGTCCGCCTCGCGGACATAGTCGAGGAGCGGATTCCGGATGCTGCCATGCACGAAACGGACATTGCCGCTCCGTAAATCGCATTCGAGCGAGCTCAAGTAGTCGAGCGTATCCTTGTCGCGCAGCGCCCGCGCCGTCCAGTCGATGGCAATCTGGGCCAGGGGCGTGAATTGTTCCGCCCCATAGAGAACTGCGTGCTCGTGGTTGCCCATGAGCACGATCGAACAGGTCTGGCGGACGACGGACAGGCACTCGGCCGGTTGAGGGCCGTATCCGATCGTGTCTCCGAGGCAGACAATGGTGTCGGGCTCAAACCTGGAGATGTCGGCCAGCACCGCCTCCAGGGCGGCGAGATTGCCATGGACGTCGGAAATAAGGGCGGTTTTCATATCGTTTTGTCTTTGGACGCGGACGGGGGAGGCCCTTCCAGGCCGAATCCACCGCATCCCGGCATTTCGTTTCACGTTATACAAAATGGAACACCGCTGCCCACAAGAGCGAAACGTCGGAAAGCGGTGGATCCGACAGCGAGGGTTCGCAATTTTCGCCGGAAATAAGTATAATGAAAACCTGGGACAGGAGGAAGAGAATTCGTCTGTTGCGGCGACGTTTCGGAAAGGAAGGGATATGGACTCCGCCAGGGACGACGCCGAAACGGGACGGCTGGTTGTGATGATACCTCCGGATTTGGACGGCGAACGACTGGACAAGGCACTGGTCCGGCTTTTCCCGGAACATTCGCGCGTTTTCTGGCAAAAGGCGGCGGACGCTGGGCTGGCGATTCTTGGCAACGGCGATGCCGGAAAACCAGGCAGGCGGGTACAGGCGGGGGAGCGCATTCTTCTGGCCCCGTTCCGGCCGGCCGCCACCACGGCGAAACCGGAGTCGATTCCTCTTTCCATTCTCTACGAGGACGACGACGTCGTGGTGGTGAACAAGCCTTCCGGCATGGTGACGCACCCTTCCCCAGGCCATGGCGGCGGTACCCTGGTCAACGCCCTTTTGCACCATTGCGGTTCTGGACTGGCCGGAGCGGAGGAGACAATACGGCCGGGGATTGTCCATCGGCTGGATCGCGACACTTCGGGCTGCCTGGCGGCCGCCAAGAACGATCGCGCCCATCGAAGCCTGGTACGCCAGTTCACGGAGCGGCGGGTGGAAAAAATCTATCTCGCCATAACCGACGGCGTTCCCCGGCCGCAGGAAGGCCGGGTGGAGGCCAGCATCGGCCGGCATCCGACGAATCGCAAATTTCATGCCGTTCTGGCTTCGGGCGGGCGGCATTCCCTGACCCTGTACCGGACGGTGGAAAATTACGGCGTCATTGCCCTTGTGGAATGCAACCTGAAAACCGGGAGGACCCATCAGGCACGAGTACATCTGGCCTCCCTCGGGGCGCCGATTCTGTGCGATTGCGACTACGGCCGGCGGCGGGAATTCACCCGGGCGGACATCGGGGCGGCGATCGGAATGTACCGGCGCGGAAAACCGGCTTGGCCGGATGCGGCCGGAATGGAAACCGGGGCTGTGCCGATCCTCTCGCGCCAGGCCCTGCACGCCTGGCGGCTGTCCTTCAATCATCCGGCAACGGGCGAGCGCCTTCGTTTCAAGGCCCCGGTTCCGACCGACATGCTGGCGGTGCTGGCGCCTTTCCGTGCCGCCAGAAAGGAAATGGAGGGAAGCGACCGTCCCGCGTGAAAGACGTTCCCGCCGGCGTCCCGCCATTCTTCTTGACGCCGTTTTCGGCGCGGTTTATGATTTTCTGGAAAACGCCGCTGCGGCGCGCCGTTTTTCGAGATGATCTTCTTTGGCGAAAGGAAGGGAACCATGCGGACCATGAAGCTGGGATCGTCGGGACTGGAAGTTCCGGTGGTGGCGGTCGGCTGCATGCGGATGAAACAGATATCCGGGGCCGAGGCGGAAAGATTTGTCCGCAGCGCCCTGGACGCCGGAGCCTGCTTTTTCGATCACGCCGACGTTTACGGGGACGGTCTTTGCGAAGAGATGTTCGCCGAAGCTGTGGGAATGTCTTCCGCCGTCCGGGAGAAAATACTCATCCAATCGAAATGCGGCATCAGGCGGAAAATCGCTTTCGATTTCTCCTGCGATCACATTCTGAAGGCGGTGGACGCCAGCCTCAAACGCCTGAAGACCGGTTATCTGGACGTTCTTCTCCTGCATCGTCCCGATGCCCTGGTCGAGCCGGAAGAGGTGGCCGAAGCCTTCGGCATCCTTCACGCCGCCGGCAAGGTGCGGCACTTCGGCGTCTCCAACCAGTCGCCCATGATGATTCGGCTTCTCCAAAAATATGTCGGCCAGCGTTTCGTCGCCAACCAGTTGCAATTGAGCATCTGCCACGCCACGATGATTTCGGCCGACCTCACCATGAACACCGACCGTCCAGAGGCGGTCGATCGCGACGGGGGCGTCCTGAATTTCTGTCGCCTGAACGACATCACCATCCAGCCCTGGTCCCCTTTCCAATACGGCTGTTTCGAAGGCGTCTTCCTCGACAACCCGAAATTTCCGGCCCTGAACGCGAAGATCGACGAAATCGCCGCTAAATACGGGGTTTCGAACATAACCGTGGCCATCGCCTGGCTTCTCCGCCATCCCGCCCGGATGCAGCCGGTTACCGGCACCATGAAGCCGGAGCGGCTACGGGACTGCCTCAAGGCCGCCGATATCCGCCTTACCCGCGAGGAATGGTACGAAATCTACCTGGCGGCCGGGAACATCCTTCCCTGAAGGCCGCCGGCCGCGTTACGTCGGTTTATGAAAACGGATCGAGGCGCGCCGGATCGCGTTCGGGCCGAGTTTTGCGCGGATTGCATCCTCGGCCCGGGCCAGGCGATCCAGCTTGTCCGAATCCTTCCCGGACGCGGCGAAAAGGGCGCCCTGCCGTTCCGGCTCGCCGCCAGCGGCGGGCACGAGGCCGGCCATGCCGACCCCAACCAGCCGGATCGGCCGCTTTCCCGCTTCGCTCCGTTCCCGGAGGAGTTTTTTCGCCTCTTCATGGATGACGTCGGCGAGCCGCGTGGCCAGGACGAGGGTCTTTCTGCGGGTGACGGTCGAGAAATCGTCGTACCGGAGCTTGAGGAATACCGTTCGCCCGAAAAGTTTCCGTTTCCGCAAACGTTCCGCCACCCGTTCCGCCTGTTCCAGGATGGCGATCTCCAGTTCGCCCAGGTCGGCGACGTCGGCGGCGAAGGTGTGTTCCGAGGAAATCGACTTTTCCGCCTCCCCGGGAATCACCCGGGAATCGTCCTCCCCCCTCGCCAGCCGGTGAAGCTCCGTCCCGACGCTTCCCAATTTCATCGTCAGCGCTTCCTCGGGCCATTCGGCCAGCTGGCCGATGGTTTCGATGCCGATCCGGGCCAGTTGCCGGCCGGTCACCGGCCCCACGCCCCAGATTTTCCCCACCGGCAGCGAGGCAAGGCGTTTGCGGAGTTCGTCCTCGCGGATGACGGTCAAGCCGTCGGGCTTGTTCAGATCGGAGGCGATTTTGGCGGCGAAACGACACGAGGCGACTCCGACCGAAGCGGTCAGGCCGGCTTCCTTCCGGATGGTTTCCCGTATCCGTTCGGCGATGGAAACCGGATCCCCGTGCAGGCGCTGGCAGCCGGTGACGTCGAGAAAAGCCTCGTCCAGGCTGACGGGCTGCACCAGCGGCGTCACCCGGGCGAAAATGGCGAAAATTTTTTCCGACACCTCCCCATACCGATCCAGACGGGGCGGAACGAAAATGCCGCGGGGACAAAGCCGGATCGCCCTGGCGGTGGGCATGGCGCTCCGGACGCCATAGGCGCGGGCCTCGTAGGAGGCGGCCGACACCACTCCCCTGGCGGCGGCCGCGCCCGCGACCATCACCGGCTTTCCCCGCCATTCCGGGTGATCCAGCTGTTCCACCGAGGCGTAGAAGGCATCCATATCCACATGGAGTATCGCCCGCCGCCAGTATGCCATCCAATCCTCCCGAAGGCGACAAAATCCTTGCGGAACCGACGCTGGAATATATACTATATCCTTTCGGCGGCGGTTGAACCACTTTTTCCTCGAATCGGGCGGAGAAGAGGTTTTGCGCCGCCGGAGGCAGCGGCCTCTGGAGGGGGGCTTTTTCTTTTATTGAGGCGGCATTTTCCCGCCGCGCCCGGCGGGCGCGGCTTTTCCTGATAGAGAGGGAGAAAAGGACGCATGGCGGACAACGGGGAAACCGGCGGCGACGGCGATTATCGCAGCGATTCCATCAAGGTACTGGAGGGGCTGGAGGCGGTCCGCAAGCGCCCCGCCATGTACATCGGCGGGACCAACATCGACGGGCTTCACCACTTGGTCTGGGAGGTCGTGGACAACGCCATCGACGAGGCCATGG
>JAITKH010000390.1 GCA_031278535.1 Planctomycetota bacterium
GGCGATGCCGGCGTCGACCGCCCTGAAATTCGGAAAGAGCAGGACGGTATGCGTACCCTTTCGGCCGCCCGAGGCGACTGCCGAGGTGAAAATAACCTCGGTCTGCATAACGAAACGAGCCTGTCCCGGCGTTCCTTCCGCGCCGGCGAGGGCATAGAGGCCGGGCTCCCGTTCCTCGAGGATGCGGCCCAGTTTTTCCCGCCAGGCCGGCTGAAGGCAATCGCCGACGGCAAAGGCGTCGATTCCCTTCCGGGCCATGGTGGCGGCCACGCCGGCAAGCGAAATGTTTCCCACGCCGCCGGCATATCCGCTGTGGCTGTGCAAATCAACAATGTATCGCATGAACGCGGAAGCTTTCGGAGAATGGGAAAAGCCCCCGTCCGGCCGCGCCGTGCGCCTTACGAGGGAAACAGCATCTTCCGAACCACCTTGCCGGCTGCCATGCGGATTTTCGGAATATAGACCCGCTGAATGACGTCCGGCCCCTTGTAGAGTTCCAGCTTGTCCTTGTCGATGACGTCCACCGCCCCGTATTCCCTGGCCTTGAGCGACACCTGCGATTGGTCCTTGGCGATGGTGGAGCAGATTACGACCGGTTTGGGATAATGCTGGGAGAGGGATTTGAGGAATTTCAGGCCGTCGAGTTTCGGCATGATGATATCAAGGCTGATGACGTCGGGATCGAGTTCGAGTATCTGGTCGCGCGCCTCGAAGGCGTCGCCGGCCTGGCCGCAGACTTCCATGTCCTTGGTGTCCGAAATGGCCTTGACCAGAATCTTCCGGACCAGGGGCGAATCGTCCACCACCAGCACCCGGGTCTTGCGGGTGGCGAGATCCCGGCGTTTTTCCATCAACTTTTCGCCTTCCTCGGTCTTGGCAATGGTTTTGACCGTTACCGTGTTCGCGGCGGTGTCGTAATAGATGCGCCTGCCCCTGGTGCCGGCCACATCCTCCTCGACGATGGGTATGCCCCGGCGCTTGAGGATCGTCCTGGCCATCTCGATATTCTTGCCGCCGATGTCGGTAGTGGTGCCGAGGTGGCTCACCACCGCGGCGCCTCCATAAATCTTGGCGGTCATTTTTCCATTCTCGTCCAGTTTTTTCATCAGCCAGACGATGTTCTCAATGGATGTGTCGCCGAAACGGCCCTTTTCCGGTTCGCTGCCGCCCGGATTCACGGCCAGAAGATAGTGGTTCATCGCGGCATAGGGCTTGGTCTCGTGATGCAGGCAGACGGCCACGCAACTTCCGAGAAGGGTGGCCATATGGCAGGGAATGCGGGAAACGTGATATTCTCCCGGCAAGAGAAAGACTTGTTCGGTGGCTACTGCCATACGATTCTCCTATGATGTGCCCTTGCGTCCGGGCGCGGCGCGGCCTGCCGGAATGTCGGCAATCACCGGGTACGGATTCGGATCAACCATCCTGTCCGCCGTTCCCGAGCCAGCTCCGGTTTATGGAAATTGCCTCCCGGTTGAAGCGATCCGCCAGTCCCGCCATTACGGCCGGACTTGGCTGGATGAGGGCCACCGGATAGCCCTCGCGGCTGAAGGTGAAACTGGCCATGCCCCGGAAATTGGCCACCGCCCGCTGGAGATACCAGTCGCGTTCAGCGGCCGGTTCGGCCTGGAAGGCGTCCCGATGTGGCAGGCGGCGCTCCGCCATGACCACCATCTCCAGCCCGGAACTTCCGTCCGGCCCATTCGTGTATGGTTCGGGCCCGAAAATGTCGCCTACCGGCAGACGTCCCAATTGATACCTGTCCTCCGGAAGGCTGGCGTAAGGAATGATCTCGCTTTCCAGCGCGTCGTATTCTTCAGCCGTTTCGCGATCGGGCGGTTCCTCGCCCCGCTCCCGGGCGTCCAGCAGCGCGCGCAGGCGTGATTCGGTCTCCGCCGCCCGCTTCGCCGTCAATTCGTCCGCCCGCTTGCCGGCCAAATCGGTCAAGGCGGCCTCCCATATCGCGGGAAGCACGTTTCCCGCTTCGTCCTCGACATCCAGAGGTTCGGAAGGAACATACTCGACGATCCGAAAACGGAAGAAACCGGCGTCGGCCTTGACGGGCCTGCCCTCGAGGTTGAATCCCCGGCGCCATTCTCCGATGGCATCGGCCAGGACTTCGCGCCGGGCGTCCAGTTGCTCCAGGAAAAACCGGAGGGTGAAAGGAGTGCCGGCCGGCAGCCTGGCGATCACCGCCTCCGCGTCCAATGCCTCGGGACCGGTGTCGCCCGTCACCGCCCCGTATTTTGCGAGCTGGGTCAGTTTGCCCAGTTCGTCCAGGGACAACTCCCCGCCCTGTTCCCGAAGCTGGGGGTCGACGTCAATCGTCAAATTCCGGAGCGTCTGGCGCTCAATCTCCTCCCGCAGGAGATCGGCGGCGGCGAGTTCCCTCCCTTCCTCCGGGGTCTTGCCCGCGTAGGCCGAAGCCTTGTCGGCCTCGTATCTGGCGGTTATCTCCTCCTCGCCGGGGCGGGGAGCCGATGCGGAGGGGATGAAGGGTACGAGCACATAGGCAAGGCGCCATGCCGACGGTTTCCGGTATTTGGGATCGTCCGCATTGGCGCGGATATGCTCCCGGATGTCCCGGTCCAGATCCTCGGGCGGTTTCGCCTCCAGTTCGGCCATGGCCGCCGCGCGATCCACCTCCGTCACCGGCACCCGGATTCGCTTTACCACGCATTCGGCCTTGTTCATGGCATAGAAGGCGAAGACCGTGTCGTCATTCACCGCCGCCAGGTTGGCATCGGACGACAGGTAGTTGCCGATGGCATTCCACTCCCGGACGCCCCTCAGAAATTCGGATCGGGAAATCTGCATCTGGCGGCAGAAGTTGTCCACCAGGGACGCGCGGGCCTTGGGATCGTTCCTGTCGGCGGCCCCGGCGGCGGCGGGATGCCTGTCGAGGAAGGTGCCGACCTGGAGATCGGAAACCCGGGTGTCGGCCTTTTCGGCATCTTTCAGCAAGGCATAGGCGAACACGTATTTCCAAATTTGCGCGTCTCCGGAGTCCGTGTCGGGCAGGCCGGCGATCTGGACGGGCAAGCCTCCCACGGCGGCCTGGAGACGCTTGCGAAAGGCGTCGAATTCCGGGAAAGCAAGCGGTTCGCCGTCAATCGTGGCCACTTCGGGTATGGAGGCGGAATCCGGATTCGCGTATCTCCCGCCCACTCCCCACACGGCCACGAACGAGGGTACGATGATGATGGTAACTGCCCAGAAAATCAGTTTCTGCTTCCTGCGGAACAAATCCATCGACACGGTTCACCCCTTGCGCCAGAGCGTCGCCTTTCACGCGGAACATGTCCCGCCGGGGTTTCCCCGGAGACAGCGGCACCAAGCATTGTACGGTTTTTCACCTTTGTTTCAAACCAATTTTACGCGCCCGGCCTTGCGAGCCAGAGCGTATGCGCCTTCCGGAAAATGGAACGGCGAAAATTTCGGCGGGGAAAAGCGGCGACGACGCCGTACGCGCATTCAGGACACCAATTCCAGCATCTGGCGCAGATTCTTCCTGCCGAACGACACCCGCTCCCCGTTCACGACAATGCAGGGAACGCTCATAACGTTATACCTGTCCCGCAGTTCGGGGAAATGGTTCACGTCGTACGCTTCCGCGGCGATATGCGGATTTTCCGCCGCCATGCGCTGGGCCGCCTGCACCGTATCCGGACACATGGTGCAGGAAAGGGAAACAAGCAGCCGGAAGAAAATCGGGCGGTCGATTGCCCTGATGGCGTCGCGCAAATCCGGATCCAGGCTTTGCCCCGGGCCGGCGGCGTTGAACAGGGCGAGAGCGAACGAGGTGAATTCGTGCCCGCCCGGCACGCCGTGAAACGCGATTCCGGTGTCGGCGCCGCCGGCCCGGCATATGCGCACACAGGGAGGATGGGGATCGGGCGCATCCGGGGAAGACGGTTCCACCGTCAACTTGTCGGTCAGCCCGGCCAACTCGTCCATGAGGCCGCGCAGCTCTGCCGAAACCGGCCGATCGTCCAGAGACAGCTTCAGCACCAGCGAAGCGTCCATAGTGCCGAACATGTCGGCAAGCTGGCTGCGCATCTCGCCGGTAAGCATCCCGCCGGCCGGCGGGGAAGCGGGAGTTGCGCCTTCCGGTTCGCGCCGGGGAAGCCGCGTCATCGGCTGGACCGGGCATAGGCCGGTCCTGGCCTGAAGCCCGGCGACGTATTTTTCCAGTTCCGTCGCCGCCACCGCGCCGTCCGCGGTCGCGGTCACCATCTGGCGCAGGTTTTTGGCGCACACGTCGCCGGCCGCGTACAGGCCTTCCACATTGGTGCGTTGCGTCCTGTCGACGACGACATACCCGGCTTCGTCCAACTCGGCCAGGCCGCGGACAAGGGCGGTTGCCGGCGCGTAGCCGGCGAACACGAATACGCCGAAAGTGTCACCTTCCGGCGGACGGTATTCCGTCGTTTCGCCGGTGGCCTTGTTGCGATAGCGGAGGCTGCGAAGCGCGGCGTCGCCGGCAACCTCCTCCACCACGGTATTGCCTAGGACGGTGATTTTTTCGTGTGTTCTGGCGGCGTTTGCCACGCTGGCGGCACAGCTGAAATCGGCTCCGCGCATGAGAATCGTCACATGCCTGGCGTACTTGGTCAGAAAAACCGCTTCCTCGGCGGCGGCGAAACCGCCCCCGACAACGAAAATGTCCCTGCCGGTGAAAAATTCCCCGTCGCACGTGGCGCAGTAGGCCAC
>JAITKH010000363.1 GCA_031278535.1 Planctomycetota bacterium
GGTGGTTATCGTTTCAGGTTCAGCAACTCGGTGATCATCTCGTCCGCCGTGGTAATGGTGCGGGAATTTGCCTGGAAACCCCGCTCGGTCGAGATGAGCTTCGTGAACTCTTCCGACAGATCGACGTTTGAAGACTCCAGCTGCATGTGCCGGATAGTGCCGGTGCCGCCCAGGTTGGCATGGCCGTACAGCGGATCGCCTGAAGCGGGGCCGACGTAGAACAGATTGTTGCCGGCGGCGATCAGGCCGTTCATGTTGGGAATGAGGGCCAAACCGACGCGGGCCAGGGGGACCACATTGCCGTTTGAATAAATGCCCTGGATCACCCCGTCCAGGCCGACCGTAAAGTCGTCCAGGGTTCCGGGCGGACGGCCATTCTGCGACTCCAACCGAAGGCTGTTGGAAATGGCGGAGCCGGTAAGCTCGCTGAAGTCGAGGTTCTGCTGGTTGCCGGACGCGAGACCGTTGATGATGCTGATGACGATGGGATCGTTCACCCCCTGGTGAACCTGGTTGATGGTGATGCCGCCGGTTTCGGAATAATCGGAACCGTTGACGAAATTGCCGTCCTTGTCGAAGCGAAACAGTCCGGTGCCGACGTTCAGGTTGGAGACGATATCCCCGCTGACCGAGTTGGCCTGCCAGGGAAAATCCGTGTCGTCGGTGCTGTCGGCGTACCAGCGCCATGTGGTGAAATTGGTGTCCTGGGACACCATGGTCAGGCGCACCATGGCCGTCTTGGGATTGCCGAGCGAATCATAAAAATCGACGCTGACCAGGGCCGAGCCGCCTTGCGGCGCCTGGTATTCCGTCTCCGCCTTGAACATGGATTCGTGCGGAACGCTATTGTAACTGAGTTGAATGTCCGAAATGGCATTTTGCAAGCCGAGATTGGAGACGATGGAAGCGTTGAAGCTGTTTCCCTGGACTTTCTCCATCTGTCCCGGGATCGGAAGAGGATTCCATCTTTCGTAATACACGTCTTTCTGGACGCCGGTGCGGGTAAACGCACCTGCCGATTCGGCCGGCGCATCATAATTGGCGGTGCCGTAATTCAGATCGCTGATGCGGGGCGGAAGGGAAAGAAGTCCCATGACGCCACCGACGCTGTCAAGATTGGCATTGGATTCGGCAAGGCGGACATTGGCGAGGGCGGTTTCGTAACCGGCGCGATTCCAGCTGGTCGAGTTGTAGTCGCCTTCGGGATAATCGGATGTCACCGGAGCGCCGAACATGGCGGGCGTAATCCGCTGGCAAGCGACGGTTGGTTCGTCCACGTCGCCGGCCATGAATGTCAAAAGATGTTCAAGGGTAAACGATTTTTCCCGATCCAGCGCCTGCTGGCCGTTGAAGGGATCGGGGCCAACGGGGCGGTTGTAAATAAAATCAGCGCTGATTTGGCTTTCGCCTTTCTTGAAAGACAGGGAGATCGTGTCGCCGTTCTTGACATTGGAGAAGGGCTGTACCCAAACATTTCCCTTGTAATATTGGAGATACCCAAGAGGAGTGGAAAGCGAGGCGGGATACATCTCTCCCGCATACGGCATGTTTGCAAGCGTAAGCGTACCCGTCCCCCACGGATCGCCGTTGAATCCGTTTGGCCAGACTGATCGCAAGAGCGCATCAATAGTGGTCGTAGCCGCAGGCCCGCCTGTATAATCATCCTCGCTGTATCCGGCCGCGGCCTGAAAATTTCCGCCAGTCGACTCGTAAAACCACTGCGGATAGGTGTGATTGTTGTTGACGGCATAAGTGATGCCGTCGTCGCCGACATAATTGCCCATGGGCAGGAAATCCGGAACCTTGACTCCGTAGGCGGCCGAGGTCTGCACGTTGCCGCCGTTTATGGTTTTGACCTCCTCGACAAGCGGAATCCATTTCGGATTGCCCGCAATGCCGTTATTCGCGATAATGGCATCAACCGCGAGTGGGGTGGCAGAGTGTTCGACATAGGGTGTTCCAGACAAAGGAATCACGAGGTAATCATAAACACTCGATCCACTCAGTGTATCCATAACGGTATTGGAGTCGTGAACGCCGATAGCCGACGGCAATGACGTGGCGCCGAGATCGGCCTGGAAAGCATTCAATGTACCTTGGGAAATGACATAGCTCTTTTCCTCAAGCGCGGTCCAGGTGGTGTCAACGCTCGGGGTGGTGATCGGATCGCCGCCGTTGAAATCCTTCTCCATCCACTTTTGCAGGCTGCTCACAGTGGGATAAGAGGTGCCTCCGAATAAACGGGTGCCGGTGGCCACCTCCTGCCGCGAATCGAGATTGCCCATGAAACTGACTGTCGACGTCTGCGAATGCCCGCCGGTTTCCCCAATGGGGATGACGATGTTCTGCAGCCTGGCGTCCTGGGGGATGTAAACGCCGCCGGAGGCGTCCTTTACCGCCATGGTGCCTTGGACAAACAGGCCGCTCGAGGCCATGAGCGATCCGTCCTCGCCCCGATAGAAGGAACCGGCCCGGGTATAGACGTAACCGTTTCCCTGCCGCAGGACGAAAAAACCGTTTCCGTCGATTGCCATGTCATTGGGATTGCCGGTGTTTTCAATCGGTCCCTGGGTGAAAACCTTGTTGATTGAGCCGGTCTGGGCGCCGAGCCCAAGCGAAAGGGGATTGATAGAACCCCGGCCTGTCTGCGCATCGGCTGTCATGCCGCCGCGCAGGGTCTGCTCCAACAAGGTGGTGAACTGATACACGCCTTTCTTGAAGCCAACCGTGTTGACGTTGGCCAGATTGTTGCCGATGTTGTCCATAGCCTTCTGATGCGTCATCAGGCCGGTGATTCCAGTTGAAAGAGCTTGACTGAGAGCCATGGTTTTCTCCTGCGCCGGGTTTTTCGCCGCCATCCCGCCGGATCGGGTGGATTTCGATGCCGCAAAACTGTCTTTAAGCATTCAACGCCGTCGGAATCAATCATGGTCCAGAATTGCCGCCGCCATCCCCGCTTTCGCCGGTTCCGGCCAAACGGCCGCGTTCCGCGTCGGTGGCGTCGCGAAGCTCGGATATGGAGTCAAAATAGAGAAGCTTGCCGTCGTCCAGGAGCAAGGTCATGCCGTCCTCGTATTCCTCGGCGCCTACGACAATGCCCGAGACATCGTTGCCGTCGCGATCCAGCCCGGTCGCCCAAAGCCCGTCGAGACTTCTCGCCGCGTCGTCGGCCGTCGGCTTCCTTGGGCCATCCGTAATGGTGTCGATGTCCACCTTGGTCCCGTTGTAGAGTACGAGATAAACCTTGCCAGCCGTTTGATCCAGTTCCGCCCCGCCCACGATTCCGTTCACCGTCTCTCCGGACTGGTTTTTTCCGGTGACTGCTGAATCGAGCATCGCCTTGGCCTGTTCCACCTTGGCCCGCAGTTCGTCCGGAAGGACATAATATTGTTCCTCGCTGGTGGGGGCGCGGAGTTCGGTGACCTGATCCCATGAGAGGGTCTGGCCACCATAAAGTTTCAGATATACCTCGCCGTCCGTTACCTGCACCTTCTCGACAATGCCCCGGATTGGCTGCATGGCCGAGTCGTAACCCGCCTCCACCCACATGCCGATGACATTGCCCGAATTGGACAATTCCTGATACATGCCGGCGGCGTCATTCCAGACGTTGGTAACAGAAGTGACGGGGACGCGCTGCTTGTTCGCGAGCTCGGCATAGACACTGCCGTCCGACTGAACCACCCGCGTCACTTGCCCGCTGGCGCTGGTCCCGCTCTCGTCCAATCCGGAAATGTATTTTCCGAGCATGGAAGTGCCGGCCTGCAACTGAGTGTCGACCCGCATGGCCTCCATCGTCTTGGTCATGTTCATCTGCTCGTCCAACGCCTGCAATTGAGCCAGTTGGGCGGTAAAATCCAAATCCTCCATGGGATTCAACGGATCCTGGGTCGTCAACTGGGTCGTCAGCAGCTTCAGGAAATCGGTATGCGATACCGTGCCGCTGTTGGCGGCGCTCTTCTCCGCCTGTTCCCGTTGGTAAACGGTGGAGGTGCTTTGGCCGTATTCAGCAATGGCTGTCATGATGTCTCCTCTTGCGTCTTCCCGAACCGTCGATTCGTCAGGCAACCAGGTTGAGGCCGCCTCCGACGGAATCATTTCCCATTTCCGGCGACGCCGCCGCGGCGGCTTCCGGTGTTTCGTCTTCTTTCCCAACCGCATACCGTCCGCCGCCGGATTTTCCGTCGATATCGTTTCCGGTTTCGTGACGTTCCCGCCGCCGCTGGCCGTCAAATCCGCCTGTACCGGGATCGGACTGCTGCCGGATGTCCAATTCTCCCAATTCGATCCCCTGCGCCTTCAGGTTTTGTCGCAAATCGCGAAGGCTGCCAATCAATTGATTCACCGCTTCCGGCTTTTCCGTGCGCAACCAAGCGGAAACCATGCCGTTTCGGGATTCCATCCGCAACATCACCTTGCCAAGTTCAGGAGGCGACAGGAGCAGGGTCAAATTTTTGACGCCGCCCCGGCTACCCATTTTCATGGCTTCGGCCAACTGTTCGATATTTTTCAATCGATCCAACATTATGGAAGCTCCCGAGTTCGCCCCCTCCCCTGTGCCCGTCGCCGCATCCGCGCCGATCGATGCGGCCGGGAAACTGGAACTGGCGGCCGGGACTGAATCCACTTGCCCGGCGCTATCCGTGTTTTGGGAAGATTGCAAAATATATTCCATTTTTCCCTTCATCGCCGGAAAAATTGACGAATTCGAGGATTCGCCCTTTTCGCCGCTCTTCCCGGACTGTCCGCCAAGAGCATTGCCATCTCCGGATTGATTGCCAATCAATCCGTTATTATTCAGGATATTGTCAGACATTGAAACAGGCCGGGGAACATCGGAAATTTGGCGGCCGGAATCGATTTTTGCATCCGGGGATTGTTCCAGAGCATGCATATCAATTTCAACCGGATCGACAGCTTCCCCGTTTTTGCCGGATTCCTGGCCGGCATTTTTTTCCGACATCGTCGCCTGGGCCGCCGCAAGTCCCAAGGAGCCGGCGTTTCGGTACATGGCTTGATCAAGCATTTGCTGCGGAAGACCGTCGTACAGTTCCTCCAAGGCGGCAAGAACGGCTCCGATATTCATCTCGGCGCTGGCATTGGCCGTTTCCATGGCTTCGCCCATGATATTGGCGGAAAGGCCAGGCGTCAGCGCGGCGATGCCTTGGGACTCGACACCGGGGCCAAGCATATGCATCACTGCCAGGATACCCGACATCTCCGGCGCATCCGCCGCCGCTTCTTCGGTTTCCCCGGAGACCGGATACAGCAAGTCAAAGATAATCTGCGCCGCCTTTTCGGCCGCCTCTGCCAGGGGTTCATCAGTTTCGGAAAGCGGACGGGGATCGGCTTCGCCTTTCCGGGAAATGGTTTTGGACAGCGCTTGTCGCAGCGTCCGCTTTTCCGCCGACGTCAGGTTGGAAACCGCTTTGGCAATCGATTTTTTTCGATCTTGTCGGCCGGATTCAATGCCGAGCGATTTTTCCTTTCCATTTGCCGGCGCTCCGGATGGAGTTCCCCCGCGGCTTCGAGAGGTCTTTCCCGAAGTCTGTTCGCCTCCAAGAAAAGCCTTAAGAAATCCGTCAAAGTTACTTTGGTTATTTCGGCGCCGAGTCGCGGACGCAGTTCCTGAAGCCAGGAAAGAGGCGTTTCCAGCTGTTCCGCCGGTGGCCAGGGCGGCCAGGCCGCTGTTTCCTTCCAATCGTTCCGACAAGACAATTCTCCTTATGGGAAAAAATCTCCCGATCGGCGTTCAAGGTCCGTCCTGTTCATCACCGTCTCCTAAAAACGGAGTTGGAGGTAGGGCAAGCCGAATCAATTCGAAGGAAAAAGGCAATCTTTCCGCCAACTCCGCCACTTCGGAAACGGACAATTCGCTGTCGCCCGAGACGTCAATTTTCCGGCCGGCCTCAATCCGGCGAGGCGGAATCCCGGCATGGGGTCGCCATTCGGCCCAGCCGTCCGACACTGTGGCATGCCATTGATCCGTTGCCTTGACAAACAGGTTTCCCCTAATGAGCAATATCTCATTCCCCCCGATACGGACCAGCACGGATTCAGGTCTCGTCTCGTTCAATCTCACCTGTATCCTTGCCTCTCCCCGCAACAGTTCGAAATTCAGGCGGTTCAGCGAGATTCCGCCAGGGAAATCCGCCGTCGTCACGCCTTCCATGCGGACCCCGGCATCCGAACCAACGGTTACGACAACGTTCCTGCCGCTTTTCCATTCAAGGCGGCCGCCCGAAGGGACCGAGACGATATCGCCAGGCCGAAGGCGATTTGCCAGTCCGGCCCTGACGGGAGGATCCTCGTCGGCCATAATGGGATGGCGTATCTCAACTTTTCCCGCAAGATCCGAAATGCGGCCGCAATCGGTACCGCTTCCCCCGCCGGGAGCTATCCAATGGTCCAACGCTTCGGCGATTCCTGCAAGAATCGCAAACAGAGAGACGAAGATGAAAAGGGCGAACAGCCGTCCTGGCATGGGCACAATCAACTTTCTTCCAATATATTCATATTCCCTTATCGGCCATTATTTGTCCTCGTATTCAGACATCATGGAAAATATTTGCAATCCATATGCCATAATTCCCGGAGACAATTAATTTGCGATATATCGCTTTATACAAAAAAGTTGTGTTGCGAAAAAATTGTACTATCCGTTTTGTCTCCGGCCGAGAAAAGGAAAACGCCACCGGCATAGCAAGGAGAATTTCTCCCCGCCAATCACTGTACACGAACAAAATTGATTATTTTATCTACAATCATTTGAAATGGAAGGAGGTAAAGGGGAACATAACGGCTGTCAACTCTCACCGGGACCACCGGAGGAGACCGCTATGTT
>JAITKH010000402.1 GCA_031278535.1 Planctomycetota bacterium
CTCCGTTTCGCCTCGGCCGATCTTGACTTCTTCCTGGTCGGGTTGGGCGAGGGAAAACCGCCGGAGTTTCCCCTTCCGGATGGCGACCCGTCAAATCCCCTTCCGGGGCTGCTCTATCGGGGAGAATAGAGAGGACCATATTGGCTATCGGTATTGTGAAGGAGTGGTGGCGGTTTCGGCAGGCGCGCCCGCTTCCCCGGAACGGCAGGACGCTGGTCATGGGCATTGTCAATCTTTCGCCGGACTCTTTCTCCGGCGATGGAACGGCGCCCGGTCCGGCGGAAGCGGCGGAGGCGGCCCTGGAACTTCTGGAGGCGGGGGCCGCCATCGTCGATTTCGGAGCGGAAAGCTCGCGTCCGGGAGCGGCGACCATTTCGGCGGAGGAGGAGATTCGCCGCCTGGGCGACGTAGTGGCGTGTTTCCGTTCCCAATCGGATGCCCCGATTTCCGTCGATACCCGCCATGTCGAAACAGCCGTCCGCGTTCTCGATCAAGGCGCCGACATTGTGAACGACATCACCGCCCTGCGCGGCGGCTGGAGCGCAGAAGATGGCCGAAACCCCGCTATGGCCGAACTCGCGGCGCGGGAAGAGGCGATCGTGATCCTGATGCATATGCCGTCCTCTCCCGCGATCATGCAAGAGGCGCCGGTTTATGCCGATGTTTTCGTCGAAGTGCGGGACTTCCTGCTCCGGCGGGCGGAATGGGCTGCCGGGGTGGGAGTGGCGCGGGAAAACATCTGGCTCGACCCCGGTTTCGGTTTCGGCAAGAATTTCGAGCATAACCGGGAATTGTTGCTTCGCCTGAACGAATTTGCCGCCCTCGGCTATCCCGTCCTCGCTGGCCTCAGCCGCAAGCGCGTCGTCGCCGACGCCCTCGCCCTTCCCAGAGGCGAACGCCTGGAGGCGAGCCTGACCCTGGCGGTCCTGGCCGCATGGAACGGCGCGGCCGTCGTGCGGGTCCACGATGTCCGGGAAACCGCCAAGGCGATCGGGATGGCGGACGCCATCCGCTTAGGCGTCCCGGTGAATTCGCGCGGCGAAACGAAGGGGAAGGGAACAGCGCCGCTTCCCGGCGGCCGGCGGTTCAACGGTGCGTCCTCGCCGGTATTTTTGAAACAACCTTGACCGGGAAAAATGGGTACATACACTAAGGCCCTGTGGAACCCGTGTCTTGCCCTGGTACGGGTTGTCCCGGATGCAGAAAACATACTTTCCCCATCCGCGCCGGTGGAACGGGTAACTCGCGGCGGCGTTTCCAAAGAACCGCAATCCGCATCCCTTTCATGAAAGCGTGGATTGAAACACCGGCCAGGATCAATCCTGGGCATTGGGAGGAAGCCGCCCTTCTAGCGGGGCGTAGAATGAAACCTGGCGGGACACGGCCAGGTGCGCCGGCGGTTCCGGCCGCTTTCTTCACGGAAGCGTGGATTGCGCCCGATCTCCCGATGCCGGCTTGGTCTTCGAACTGGTCGCTCCCTTCACGGGACGCGGAACGAGCGGAATGGCGAAATTCATCATAGACGGCGGCCATCCCATTGGGGGAGTGGTCAGGACTTCGGGCAACAAGAATGCGGCCCTCCCGATTCTTTGCGCCAGCATTCTCGCGGAAGGCGGCGTCTGGATCCGTAACGTTCCGGGAATCGGCGATGTCGCCACTCTTCTCGCACTTCTCGAAAACATGGGCATGCGTTTCGTTCGCCAGGGGAATTACGACATCAGGCCCATACATCTAGGCCTATCCGATCGTCCGCTCGATCCGAAGCTTTGCCGGCTGGCGCGGGGAAGCGTGCTTCTCGCCGTTCCCATGCTTCACCGCTTCGGGCGGGTGGAACTCCCGTTTCCGGGCGGCGACAAGATTGGACGCCGCCGCATCGATACCCATCTCATGGTTCTGGAGCAGATGGGGGCGGCAATCGCCGCCGGCCCCTCGTCCGTGGTGGTAACGGCGCCTCGGGGAGGACTCAGGGGCGCCGATTTGCTCCTGGACGAGGCCTCCGTTACAGCTACCGAGAATGCGGTGATGGGCGCGGCCCTGGCCCGGGGCAATTCCATAATCCGGAACGCCGCCTGCGAACCGCATGTCCAGGAACTCTGCCGTTTCCTGAATCAACTCGGGGCCGACATCTCCGGGATCGGGACTAATGTCATTACGGTACGCGGGGTGGAGGCGCTTGGCCGCAGCGACCAGGAGACAATATTGGGGCCGGACTACCTCGAAGTGGCTTCGTTCATGGTGCTGGCTATCATCACCGGCGGCGAATTGACCATCGAAACCGTGTCGGCCGAGGATCTCAGGATGATCCTCTTTCAATTCCGGCGCCTTGGCATGACGGCGCAAATCCGGAACGACGACTTGTTCGTTCCGGCGGCGCAGCCCCGCCGGATACAATCCGATTTCCGGGGAGCCGTCCCCACCATCGCCAGTTCCACTTGGCCATCCTTTCCCGCCGATCTGACCAGCATTGCGCTGGTGGCGGCGACCCAAATGGAGGGGAGCGCCATGATTCACGAGAAGATGTTCGAAAGCCGGCTGTTTTTTGTGGATCAGCTTCTCGACATGGGGGCGCGGATCGTTCTCTGTGATCCGCATCGGGCGGTGGCGGTGGGACCGACGATCCTGCACGGTTCGCGCATGCACAGCCCCGACATTCGCGCCGGCATGGCGCTTCTTGCCGCCGCCCTTGCCGCCAGGGGGGAGTCGGTAATCGAGAACGTCACGCAGATTGATCGCGGCTATGAACGCATTGACGAAAGACTGCGCCTGCTGGGAGCGAGGATAACGAGGGAAAAGTGAAGGGCGGGTTCCGGGAAACGTCCCGGCCGTTTTTTCCGGCCTTCGGTGGGCGGCGAGAAAAGGAAACAGGCATTATGACAGCGACTCTGGAACCCGGTTCACCCGGCAAGGTTACCCCGCTTCCCATTCCGGACGATTCTCCCGGCCCCCCCCCCTTGATCCGCTCCCGCGAAGAGCACAACATTTCCCGGAAAAACATCGATCCCGACGCCCTTCGTGTCCTTTACCGCCTGTCGAAAAACGGTTTTATCGCCTATCTCGTGGGCGGCGGCGTACGCGATCTGCTGCTCGGGCGTACGCCCAAGGACTTCGACATTTCCACAAACGCCCGGCCGGAGCAAGTCCGCGCCATGTTCCGGAACTGCATCCTCATCGGCCGCCGTTTCCGCCTTGCCCATATCCGTTACGGCGACAAAATCATCGAGACGTCGACCTTTCGAGGCGTCCCCGTCCCCTCGGTCGATCCTGCGGATCCCGAGGCGGATCTGTTCCAGCGGGACGACAACCTGTTCGGCACGCCGCGCGAGGACGCCCTGCGGCGCGACTTTACGGTAAACGGGCTTTTCTACGACATTGGCAGCTTCAGTGTCATCGACTATGTCGGCGGCATGGAGGATCTGGCCGAGTGCCGCATCCGGGCCATCGGCGATCCCGGGATCCGTTTCCGCGAGGACCCGGTTCGGATGATTCGGGCTGTTCGTTTCGCCAGTCGATTGAATTTCGAAATCGCTCCAGCGACGCTTGACGCCATCCACAAGCACAAGGCGGAAATTATGAAGGCCTCCTCCCCGCGTCTACTCGAGGAACTCTGCCGCCTTTTCGCCTTTGCGTCGGGCGAAAGGGCGGTTCGGCTGCTCGACTCGACCGGGCTTTTGCAAGTCTTCCTGCCGGAGGCAACCGCGCTTCTCGACGCCGGGGAGGGTGAAACGACGCGGAAGAAACTGTGGCGCCGTCTTGCCGCGATGGATCAGGGCGATACGGTGATGCCGGAGCCGACGCCCGCCCTGATTTTTTCCGCTCTCCTTGTCGATCCGCTCCTAAAATACCTTTGGCGCGAATGGGACGCCGGCGGGTTTCCCCGTCTCCGCTATGACAGGATAACCGACTTCCTCCGCCCGATTGCCGAAAGACTCCGTTTCCCGAGAAGGCTTTCCGAACGGATAGCGCACATCTATATGTCGCAGAATCGCCTGACGCATCCCGATCCAAAAAAGCCGGGAAACCTTGCCAATTTCGTGGTGCAGGCGTCGTTCCATGAATCGTTGGCCCTGGCGGAGATCCTGGCCGGGAACGATTCGGAATGCCAGACAAGATTGAATCCTTGGCGGGAAATGCTGGCCGATCGCGTGTACACGCCGATGGATGGAGGAAACGGATCGATCGGAAGGGCAGGGACGGAAGGCAGGAGGATCGAAAACGGGGAAGGAGAGGAAGGAACGTCTTTACCAGTCCTGTCGGCAGACGATTCCCTCTCCCCCGACGGCGGAAAACGGCTGAGCCGCTCGTCCCGCCGCCGCCGCAATCGCCGGCACCGGACGGGAGCGGGCCAGGAAGGCGATCTTCGCCCGGCGACGGAAGCGGCGCAGCCGGCAAAGGGGCAAGGAGAGCCGGAAAAGGAAACGGCGTCCGTCTTTCCGGCCAGGCCGCCGGACGGAGAATCGCCCGGAAAGGGCGCGTCTCCTCCCGTTCCGGCTGTTGACAAGACCAAATCGAGAGGCGCCGGTGCCGGCGACCGCGCGGATGGACGCCGGCACCGGCGCCGGCGGAAGCGGGGAGACCGGTGCGAACGCCCGGAGGCGGGATCGGTTCAAGGGGAGGGGGAGCCTTCCAGCGCGAATGCGCTTCCGCCGCTTACCGCCGCCGCTTTCTATATTTCTCCGGGCGGCATGCCGGAACCGGGAGAATTGGATGAGCGCCGCAGGAAAAGGTACGATCACGAAGGAAAGCGATTGGAACGCGCCGCCGATCGGATCGAAAGCCGTGACGCCTTCGAGCGGCCTTTTCGGCCCGGCCGGGATGAATCCCCCGATCAGCCTCCCCACTGGCTGGACGAAATATGAGGGTGTTGACGGGAAATGACGGGAAAACTTTTTTTATAGAAAAAACTTTTCTTAATTTTCACATTCCGTAAAATGTACGAAGCCGGTTGTTTCGCGCCAATAAAATCGAGAAACCTCTTTTGAAATTTTGGGATATCGGAATGCTGGGAGAAGATGGATTATGAAGAATTTGACAAACATCGCCATGCAGCTTTCGGAAGATGAAATCAGGCAATTGATGCGCTTGAAAAAGAAAGGCGGGCAATTGGCGATCAGGCTCCGGCGACGGCGCGACAAGATTGCGGCCGAACTTGAGAAACTGGACAGGCAGCTTGCCAGGATAACGGGGAACATAACGCCCGCCGAGACCGGTCGTACCCGCGGGACAGGGAAAAAAACTGCCGGGAAACCCGGTCGCAAGCCCAAAGGGGAATCGGGAAATCCGGCCGGGAAATCCGGCCGCAGGCCGGGACGGAAACCCAGCCGCAAACCGGCCGGGACCAGGGTCGGCGGCGAGGGCGAGACTCGCGGGCGGAAACTTTCCCCGAAC
>JAITKH010000426.1 GCA_031278535.1 Planctomycetota bacterium
CGCCCTGGCCGGCCTCATGCTCGCCCTGGGCTACGGCCTGAAGGCCGCCGCCCCCAAGGCCGCCGATTCGGCCCGGGAAAGCCTGGCCGCCGTCCTGGCCCCGGCGACCGAATCCGGCAAGGACAAGGGGGCGCAAAAGCCGCTCAGGCCGGAGGACGCGGACCGGTTCTCCATCGCCGTGCCCATCCTCGCCGATCTCGCCTCCGACATGCGGCGGCATCTCGACATCGAAATACTGAACGACGAGATCATCCGCCTGCGGCGGGCGCTCTACTTCGATCTCGGGGTGCCGTTCCCCGGCATCAACCTTCGCGTGACCGACAGCCTTCCCGCCGGCAACTACGTCATCCGCCTGGACGAGACGCCGGTCACCCGCGGCTGGTTCCGGGAGGGAAAGATACTGGCGCGGGAAAAGGCGGAGCACCTGCGGGTGCTGGGAATCGAATTCGAGAATGACAAGCTTTTCCTGCCCGGGCTGCCGACCCTGTGGGTGGACGCCTCGCGGCAGGCCGACCTGACCCGGTTGGGGGTGGACTGGTTCGATTCGGCCAAGGCACTTTCCTACCACATTTCCTTCGTGCTCAAGACCAACGCCTCCACCTTCATCGGCATCCAGGAGACGCGCCACCTGCTCGGCCAGATGGAGGCGAAATTTCCCGACCTGGTCAAGGAGGCGCAGCGGGTGCTGCCGCTCCAGCGGATGGCGGAGGTTTTCCAGCGCCTGGTGCAGGAGAACGTCTCCATCCGCAACCTGCGGGCGGTGCTCGAGACTTTCATCGAATGGGGCCCCAAGGAAAAGGATCAGCTCCTCCTGACCGAATACGTGCGGGAAGGCCTGCGGCGGCAGATCACCTACCAGTACGCCAGCGACAACAACCAGCTCCTGGCCTACCTGCTCCAGCCCGATGCCGAGGAGAAGATCCGGGAATCGATCCGCCAGACCTCGAGCGGCAATTTTTTGGCCCTGGATCCCAACTCCGTCGCCAAGTTCCTGAAAAACGTCAAAAAAGAGGTGGGGGACATCTCTTCCTTCGCCCGTCGTCCGGTGGTGCTGACCTCGATGGATATCCGCCGCTATATCCGGAAACTGATCGAGGGCGATCTGCCTGACCTCATGGTGCTGGCCTACCAGGAGTTGACGCCGGAGATCACGGTGCAGCCGCTGGGAAAGATAGCGATGTAAGCGAATTCGGGATGGTTTCACTTTTGACCGGAGGAATGGGAATGGGCGATTTCGAGAAGGAATTGGACGCGTCCGCCGAAGCGGCCAGAAAAATATTGGCCGAGAGCGAGGCGTTGCTGGAAACGGCGGAGAAGGAGCGACAGGCCTATCGGGAATGGCAAGGCGCCAACCAGATCGACGAATCAAAGCTTAACCGTTTTTTCGCCTCCCTCCCGCCGGAGGAACGGAAACGGGTGGAACAGGAACGGGCGGCTTTCGAGCGCGAATTGGCCGAGGATCTGGAAAAGGCGGGGGCGCCGCCGCCGGCCCAAAAAGACGGCGTCCCGGCAAAGAAAGGCAGAATGCGGCGTTATGCCTGAGGCGCGCGGTTTTTGTGACGGCAATCAGCCGCGCCGATCGGGGAATTGCCGGAGCAAGCCGGCGAAAAGCGAAAAGTGTCGGTTCCGGGCCGCGAATCCGGATACGGCGGGAAGGATTTTTAAAAATATAAAAAATATATTAAATATCTATTGACAAGATGGCGTTTCGGAAGTATGCTGTTCCTGTTCGGAAAAGGATAGACTTGCCGACAAGCGGACAACGGCCCGCCGACGAAGTCGGGCGACAGCAAGACGGCAAAATGCGGGAGAACAGGACGAAAACTTTTTGTTTCTTTTGAAAAGGAGAGAGCGATGTCGAGTGTGAGTTCCATTTCGTATTCCGGCGGCGGGTTTTACGTTACCGACTCGACCGGAAACCCGCAGCAGGTGGATTTGGGCACCCTGATGATGATGCTGAACCTGGACCGCACCGAAAACCTGGACAAGCAGATCGCCCTGCAATTGGAGGATATCCAGAAAAGGAACGATCAGATCAAGACCCTGACAGAATTTCTCGCGCAGGCCCGGGCGTTCAAGGCGGCGGGAACGGACGACGATATTAAGATCACGATAAACGGGGTGACCAAAGCGATGGGTGGCAGCGCTTCCGACAGTTGGGCCAAGGATCTTGGCATAACCTGGACCGATGTGGGAACGGGCAGGGCTAGCCAGAGCAGCAATGACGCCAAGACCGCCTGGGACGGCAAATTCGACGCCAACATCAACGCCATCAAGGGGAAGATCGACGCGCTGAACAACGATTCCCAGATGGACAACATTAAGCTGCAGAATCTTCTGGAAAAGCGGGGCAACGCCTTCGAGATGGCGACCAAGGTGATGGACACCAACAACCAGACGGTCCAGTCCATCATCCGCAATCTGTAAAGTCGACCATTGGAAAGCGCCGGAATTTTTCAATCTCCACAGTAGGATTTATCGATAAATAAATTGACTGATTGATTACTATCCGTTGTACGCTATCACCAGAAAGGTTGAGGTGTACAATGATGACAAACGAGGCGCTTGAAAAAAAGATCAAACGGATGATGGGGATATTGAACGAAAGACAGTTGCGCCGGTATCTTGGCGGCGAAGCGGAAGCTTTGGGCCGCGGGGGCATAGCGACGATATTCAGAATAAGCGGGAAGGCCAGAAACACCATCGTGGCGGGGATCAGGGACAACCACAGCGACGAGGAACCGGGCGGTCGTATACGGAAAGCGGGTGGCGGAAGAAAGCGGATAACGGAAAAGGATCCGCGGGTGGTGCTTGAAATTGAGAAAATAGTTTCAGGCGAGACATTCGGCAATCCGGAGAAGCCGCTGTCCTATACGACGAAGAGCCTGAGGAAAATAGAAAAGGAGTTGAAAGCCGGGGGGCACAATGTGGGGTATGACGTTGTGGGCGGCATTCTGAAAGAGCTCGGATATAGTCTGCAACTGAACCAAAAGATGTTGCAGACAGGGGCTGCGCACGCCGACCGGGACAGCCAGTTCCGGTTCATCAACGACAAGGCAGAAGCGTTTCTGAAGCAAGGCGAACCGGTCATATCGGTGGACTCCAGGAAAAAGGAATTGGCGGGGGACTTCAAAAATAACGGGAAGACCTACTGCGAGGAAAAGAAGCCGACGAAAGCGCTTGACCATGATTCCCCCCTGGAAGAACTGGGCAAGGCAGTGCCGTACGGGGTGTACGACATCAGGAAAAATGAAGGCTTCGTCAATCTGGGGACATCAAGTGACGCTTCCGGGTTTGCCGTCGAAGGCATCATGAGATGGTGGCAGACATTGGGGGCGGTGACATACCCGAAGGCCGCGAAGATATACAGTATCTGTGATGGCGGCGGGGGCAACGGAACAAGGGCGAGGTTGTGGAAGCAGCAACTACAGGAGTTCTCGGACATGACCGGATTGGAAGTGCATGTCTCACATTTCCCGCCGGGAACAAGTAAATGGAACAGGATAGAGCACAGAATGTTTTGTTATATCAGCAAAAACGGGCAGGGCAAGCCGTTGATAAGCATTGAGGCCATAATAGACCTGATCGGCAGTACGGCGACGACAACAGGTTTGAAAATAACATGCGTACGTGATGACAGGAAGTATGGGATTGGAAGAGAAGTGAGCGACGATGATTATTTGAAGGCGTCTATGAAAACGGAAACAATTTTCCCCAATTGGAATTATATGATTTTTCCAGGGAAATAGTCGAATTATTTATCGATAACTACTTAGGAGAAAGATTATGTCGGTGGGAACGGTTACATCTTCGGGCGGAGTTTTCACGGTCACCGACGCCAGCGGCAAGAGTCGGCAGGTGGATTTGGGCACCCTGATGATGATGCTGAACCTGGACCGCACCGAAAACCTGGACAAGCAGATCGCCATCCAGTTGGACGAAATCCAGAAAAGGAACGGCACCATCAAGACGCTGACCGAAGTCCTGGCCAAATGCCGGTCTTTGAAGGCCGCCGGCAGCAATGACGATTACCAGGACGCCAACGGCGGTTGGCATGGGCAAAGCCTGACCATCAACGGCGTCGCCAAGCCCATTTGGACTTCCACCAGCGATGCGGCCGGCAGTTCCTGGGCCGACGAGCTTGGCATTTCCTGGAACACCGGCAACGAGGTGAACGGCGGCCGTCCCTCGGACAAGGACGGCGCCAGCAAATGGGATGCCCAATGGGATGCCAAAATCAACGAAATCAAGGGGAAGATCGACATGCTGAACAACGATTCCCAGATGGACAACATCAAATTGCAGAACCTTCTGGAGAAGCGGGGCAACGCCTTCGAGATGGCGACCAAGGTGATGGACACCAA
>JAITKH010000024.1 GCA_031278535.1 Planctomycetota bacterium
CGCGCCGTCATCGGCGCGGCCGAGGAGATGGACGCGCCGGTGATCGTGAACCACGCCCAGGTGCACCAGTCGGTGATGGACATACGAATCATCGGTCCGCTCATGGTGGAATACGCCGAGGCGGCCAGGGTGCCGGTGTGTGTCCACATCGATCACGGATTCGACAAGGGCTATGTCCTGAACGCCATCCGGTTGGGATTTACCTCGGTGATGTACGACCGGTCGTCGCTTCCTTACGAGAGGAATCTGGCGGAAACCGCCGAATTCGTCAGGGATGCCCACCTGATGGACGTCACGGTCGAGGCGGAACTTGGCATCATGCCGGGGGTGAACGAACCTGGGGGCGGCAACGAACGCTACATTGCCCAATCGCCGGACAATCTCACCGACGTCGGGCAGGCCGGCGAATTCGTGGAAAAGACCGGAGTGGATGCCCTGGCGGTGTCGATTGGCTCCGTGCATTGCGTCCTCAGGGACGAAGTCGATCTCAAGCTCGACATTAATCGCCTGCGCTCACTTGACGCCGCGACCGGAAACTGCTGCCTGGTCATGCATGGAGGCTCCGGCGTGCGGGACGATCAGATTCGGCTCGCGATCGCGAACGGCATTTCCAAAATCAACTTCTATACCTGGATGGGGATAGCCCCGGCGCCGGAAATAGCCAAGTTCATAGCCGCCAACACCGACGGGAAGGTGTATTTCCACGACATCGCCAATCTGGCCCAGGCGGTGATGAAGGAGCGCTGCAAGCAGGCAATACAGGTTTTTCTCAACCGCTAATGGACTTTGCGGAGCGCCAGGGTTCCGCAAAGTCTGAAATCGAAGGTTCGGATTTTGCGGAACATTAGATCAGGGTTACGAGGACGCCTTTTTCCCGAAAATTCCTTGTCGCCTCCGCAGACAGGCCGGAATCGGTAAAAAGGTGCCGCACTTGTCTTGGCTTGGCTGCAATGGAGGTTCCGCCGCAGTTGTACTTGCTGCTGTCGACCAGGACGCACACTTCGGTACAGGCGCTGATGCAGGTGTGGTAAAGCGATATTGATTCGTTGTTGTTTATGAATCCGGCCCTGTCGTCGAAGCTGGAAGCGCCCATGAAAAGATAGTCGGCCCTGAGGTACAGGAGATTGGCGTTGGCGATTATGCCGCCCAACTCCTCCTCGTTCGGGTTGTCAAGGCCTCCGAGAACAATGAGACGGATGGTGGGGCAGCGTTTGAGTTCGTTGAAGATCAGTATCGAGTTCGTGATTACCGTCATGTGCTTGTCTTTGATAAACTTGCACATATAGCCTACGGTGGATCCTCCCAGTATGATGCAGGTGGAACCGTGGGCGATTATCCCCGCCGCCGCTCGGGCGATGCGAGTCTTCTTTTCGGCGTTTACGTCGCGGCGGACTATCACTTCGCTTATGCCGCTGTAGTTGACGGAATAGGCGCCGCCATGAAAACGTCCGGCTCTGCCTTTCTTTTCAAGCTGGGTCACTATCCGGCGGGCGGTGCTGGCACTGAGCCTGAATTGGTTGCGAATGTCGTCTATTGAAACGTGTCCGTGGCTGTTTATGAACTTTAAGACTTCGTCGCGATTGAACATGAGAAGGTTCCGCCTATCTTCATGATAATGTACATTTTTTCCGAATCAAAGCAATGGTATTTCGCCGGAGGGCGCGGGCGGCGGGATCTGGACAGGAAACAATCCTGTTTGGCGATGGATCTGTAAGAATTACTTTTTCATTCGAGTCTTCATCGCCCTTTTCCCGGCAAACGATTTTGCCGGAGATTTTCATGCGCCGGCCCCGGCAGCCGCAAGGGCGGCGTGAATGCCGCAAGGAGCATAACGATGGAAAAGACCATGGAAGCGTTGCTGATGTACGCGCCTGGAGATTTCCGCCTGGAACGGGTTCCGGTACCCGAACCCGCCGAAGGCGAGATAGTGGTGCGCGTCGAAGGCGCCGGCATCTGCGCCGGCGACGTCAAGACTCTGCATGGCGGGATCCGGGTGTGGGGAACCTGCGAGAAGGACCGTTTCATTGAGGCGCCCTGCATCGGCGGCCATGAATTCATCGGCAGAGTGGTGGCGGTGGGAGCCGGCGTCGAGGGAGTGGAAATCGGCGGGCGCATGATCTCGGAGCAGGTGATACCTTGCGGCAAATGTCGCTACTGCCTCTCCGGGAACTACTGGATGTGCGCCCGGAGCGACATCTATGGCTTCAAGAAATGCGCACAGGGCGGATTCGCCGAATACATGAAGTTTCACCGGCGCGGCCGCAATCACAGGATACCGCCGGACATGCCACTGGAGTTGGCCCTGTTGACCGAACCCTATGCCTGCTCCATGCATGCGGTAGAGCGGGGGAGGATTGGCCACGACGACGTGGTAGTCGTGTCGGGACTGGGTTGCATCGGCCTGGGCATGATCAATGCGGCCGGAAACCTCCACCCCCGGCTTCTCATAGGTCTCGATCTCAGGCCCAAGCGGTTGGAGATGGCCAAGCGCTTTGGGGCCGATTTGTCCATGAATCCCGAGGAGACGGACGTGGTTGGGGCGGTCAAGGAACTTACAGGCGGTTACGGCTGCGACGTCTTCATCGAGGCGTCCGGGAACGTCGGCAGCGTACGCCAGGGTTTGGCGATGATCCGGAACTTGGGCAGGTTCGTCGAATTCGGGGTTTTCGCCTCGGAAATCACCGCCGACTGGAACATCATCGGCGATACCAAGGAGATAGACGTCTTGGGATCCCACTTGGGCCCCTATTGCTACGGGGCGGTCATAAAAGGCCTGGAGCGAGGGGACATTTGCGGAGACGGGGTGATTTCACATATGTTTCCCTTGCGGGAGTGGAAGCGGGCGTTCGAGACGGCGGAGAAGGATCCCGAAGCGGTCAAGGTGGCCTTGATCCCGTGAACGGGATGCCCAGAAGATTGAGGGAAAGGTATCTGGCATGAAAGCTTTTATGATTAGGAAGCCGCATTGCGCCGAACTGGCCGAAGTCGAGAAACCCGAGGCTGCGCCCGGAGAGGTGTTGATCAAGGTCGCCGCCGCCGGTTTTTGCGGTACGGACATCCATACGTTCCGGGGCGAGTACCCGTCCGGATATCCGATAATTCCCGGCCACGAGTTCGCCGGCACGGTGGAGAAGACCGGTTCCGGCGTGACCCGCTTCAAGCCGGGCGACAGGGTGGTCGCGGATCCGAACGTGTTTTGCGAATCCTGCTTCTATTGCCTGAGGAACCAGCAGATTCATTGCGAAAATATAAGCGTCATAGGCAATTTCCGGCACGGCGCCCTTGCGGAATACGTGACCGCGCCGGAACGCTGCCTGTTTCATTCGCTCGGCATCGATCCGCTTCAGGCGGCAATGGCCGAACCTTTGGCCTGCGTCATCAACGCCCACAACAAGGCTGCCGTTTCCGTTGGCGGCGATGTGTTGATTTTCGGGGCCGGGACTATCGGGCTTATGCATCTGATGTTGGCCCGGCGGCGCGGGGCGGCGAGGACGGTCATTGTCGACGTCAAGCCGGCGCAATTGGATTTGGCCAAAAGGATTGGTGCCGACGCCGCCGTTCTTTCCGACGCCGGCCTGTCCGATACGTTGTCCAAGTTGGCGCCAAGGGGATTCGGCATGATTATTGATGCGACCGGAGTCCCGAAAGTGGTGGAAAAGGCCATCACGCATCTCATGAAGCTGGGCACGTTTATCGCTTTCGGCGTCTGTCCGATGGACAGCGCCGTAACAATCAACCCCTTTGAACTCTATCATAACGAATGGCGCCTAATAGGTTCCTATGCCCTCCAAAAAAACATGGATCAGTCGGTGGCGATGCTGGGCGACGGCAAGATGTCTCTCTCCCCTCTCATTGGAGAAGTCATAGGTATCGGTCAAGTTCCCGATCGCTTTGCGGCTTTCGTCCGCGGCGAGACGAGTAACAAAATAATCGTCGAATTCGAGTAACGCCAGGCACTGCCGTTTCTCATGCGATCGGTGGACGATGCGGTCGAAATTGCGTAAGCGTCCGGCGGTGTGACCAGGCAAGGCCGGGTCACGGGAAAGAAGGGAGGTGCTCTTTCGGAAACGTGACGCAGTAGTCCGGCAGGTGCGAATCCTGCCCGGTCAAGGGTTGGCCCACACAGACCGGTAGCCGGCCTTGTCATCGCTATAAGAAGCGCGTACCGGCAACGGGGCAATGAATACGTGGACAGGAGAAATTGCGAGCTAGTGTTCCGTAACGTCTCAATCTTTGCTTGAGATTTTACGGGGAGCGCCCCCGCTTCATCCGGTTTCTGCCTGCGGGGAAGTGAGTTCCCCTCCGGCATCAGAGGCCAATCCCGGAACAAACGGACTTCAGAATTTGGAAAAATTGAGACTTTACAGACCACTAGGGATAAACGGTGCCGAAAACGTTAGGAAGCGTTCACGGGTCAAAAAGGTTGTTTTGCAGGGATTTTTTAAGCATTTGTTTTCAAGGCCCACAAGATTTTGCGCCTCTTCGGAAGAATCCGTGGGTCCAATTTAATCCTGGCAGACCATTCCTGTCGATACTCTATTCAACGGGAAGACAGTATGATTTCATCAGAGTATTTTCAGGGCGGTTTTGACTTTGCGCGAGGTTGTTACAAAGGCAATCCAACCCTATTTTGCCGCCAACCTCTTTCGCGTCAAAAGACGCAGGATTCGGGGTAGAGCCC
>JAITKH010000058.1 GCA_031278535.1 Planctomycetota bacterium
ATGGGATACTCGGTGGCGCTGATGGCCGATTCGACCAGCCGCTGGGCCGAGGCCATGCGCGAAATGTCCGGCCGCCTTGAGGAAATGCCGGGAGACGAGGGGTATCCCGCCTACCTGGCAAGCCGCCTCGCCGCCTTTTATGAACGATCCGGCATGGCAATTTCCCTTGGCCGGGACAGGAGGCAAAGTTCCGTCACCATCATCGGCGCCGTTTCTCCCGCTGGCGGCGACCTGTCCGAGCCGGTTACGCAATCCACCCTCCGCGTCACCAAGGTGTTCTGGGGTCTTGACGATCAACTGGCTTTCCAGCGCCATTTCCCGGCAATCAATTGGTTGACGAGTTATTCGCTCTATCAGGACGTCACCGATCCCTGGTATGACGCGAATATTTACCCCGGCTGGTCGAAATTGCGCCGCCAGTCCATGGTCATTCTGAAGAAGGAGGCCGATCTCCAGGAGTTGGTGCGGCTGGTCGGCATGGACTCCCTGAGCCCGCAGGACAGGCTGATCATGGAAATCGCCCGGATGGTGCGCGAGGATTTCCTGAACCAAAGCGCCTTCGATGACATTGATACTTTCACCTCGCTCAACAAACAGGCGCTTATCCTTGACGCCATTCTTCATTTCAACCAAGTCGTGACGGCGAAGCTGGAACAGGGGTACGTTCTTTCCTCGATGCTCAACCTGCCGATTATGGAGGACATTTCCCGGGCAAAATTGATCCCGGAAAGCGAGATCGCGGAGAAGTTCGAGGCGCTCAGGCAGAACATCGCCAAAGCCGTGGATTCGGCGGCGGTGAAAGAATAACGCCGGATCGAAAAGCGGATTCGGATCACCAGGGAGGGAGCGACGCAATTCGGGCGGCGATTCATCCTCAAAGCGGAGTAAAGACATGTCCACAGCAGCAGCCAAGGAATTCCGGACCATCCAGAACATTGTCGGTCCGCTCGTCTTCGTGGGCGGCGTCAAGGGGATTGGCTACGGCGAAATCGCTGAAATTATCCTTCCCGACGGAAGCATCCGGCGCGGCAAGGTCCTGGAGACGCAGGAAGATCGAGCCCTTATCCAGGTTTTTGAGGGTACGAGCAGCCTGGATCCGGAATCGGCCCGGGTCAGGTTCACGGCCAAAGGCCAGGAAATCGGACTTTCTCCCGACATGGTCGGCCGGGTGTTCGACGGTTTCGGCCGGCTGACCGATGGCGGTCCCGCCATTATTCCGGAAAAATACGCTAACATCAACGGCGTTCCGATGAATCCCTATGCACGCGACTTCCCAAATGAATTCATTCAAACCGGCATCTCCACCATCGACGTGCTCAATCCCCTGGTGCGCGGACAGAAGCTTCCGGTATTCTCCGGTTCCGGCATGCCCCACAACCGCATGGCGGCGCAAATCGCCCGCCAAGCCGCGGTCAAGAAATCGGGAGAAAAGTTCGGTGTGGTTTTCGCGGCCATGGGCATAACCTTCGAGGAGTCCAATTTCTTCATTGAGGACTTCAAGCGCACCGGAGCCCTGGAACGCTCGGTCATGTTTATCAATTTGGCGGACGATCCGGCCATTGAGCGAATCTCAATTCCCCGGCTCGCCCTTACCACCGCCGAATACCTGGCCTACGAACTGGGAATGCATATCCTTGTCATTCTTACCGACATGACCAATTATTGCGAGGCGCTTCGGGAAATTTCCGCTGCCCGCAAGGAAGTCCCAAGCCGTCGCGGCTATCCCGGATATCTGTATACCGACCTTTCCACCATCTATGAACGCGCCGGCCGGCTCAAGGGAAAGGATGGTTCGATTACCCAGATTCCCATCCTGACCATGCCCGAGGACGACAAAACCCATCCCGTCCCCGATCTTACCGGGTACATCACCGAAGGACAGATCATCCTTGGACGCTCCTTTCACGCCGAAGGCATCTATCCGCCGGTGGATGTCCTGCCCAGCCTGTCGCGTCTGAAGGACAAGGGCATTGGCAAAGGCAAGACCCGCGCCGATCACGCCGGCGTCATGAACCAACTTTATTCCGCCTACGCAAAGGGCAAGAACTGCCAGGAACTGGCGGTGGTGCTGGGCGAATCGGCGCTTACCCCGCTGGATATCCGGTATATGGAGTTCGCACGGCGCTTCGAGGCGCAATTCATTACCCAGGCGGAGAATGAAAACCGGGAGATTGAAGACAACCTGACTTTGGGATGGCGGCTTTTGGGCATCCTGCCCAAGACTGAACTCAAGCGTATCCGTCCTGAATTTATAGAGCAATATTACGTCCCGGCCGTCAAATAAAACGGGATGCCAGCTTCCGATTCTCCGACCTGGCGGGTCGGCGAAAGGTTTGAAGAATGAAAATCCGGGTAAATCCGACGCGAATGCAGCTGTTGCGCCTGAAGAAACGATTGGTCATGTCGCGGCGCGGGCATAAGTTGATGAAGGACAAGATGGAGGGTCTGGTACAAGCCTTTATAGAATTGGTGTCGGACTACGCCTCGCTCCGCGACGAAATTGACCGGAGCCTGCCGTCCATTTTGGGATTATTCATGTTGGCTGGAGGCATTTCCGGCGAGGAGGCGATCACCGCCGCCCTGGAAGAATGCGATACCCGCCTGGAGGTGGCGATTACCCGGAAAAGCGTCATGAGCGTACCCTGCCCCGAAGTGGAACTGAAGGGATTCGAACTCCGGCCTTCGTACAGTACGCTTTCCACCACAACCGATTTCGATCATGCCTGCACCAGCCTCCGGGACATTTTCCCCCGGTTGCTCAAACTGGCGTCGATGGAGGAAACCGTGGTGCGCATGGCGGACGAGATTGAGAAAACCCGGCGGCGTGTGAATGCGCTCGAATACATAATGATTCCCTCCTTGAAATCCACCATCAAGGAAATTTCCTCGAAACTCGAGGAGGCGGAACGTTCCAGCCGCGCCAGGCTAATGAAGGTGAAGGCCATGATCATGTAGCGCCGCGACCGGAGCATGATTTATGCGAATCGACTACCGATGCCGAAGGGAAATTCACCTCCACCGCAATGATCGGAAACCTCGCGAATGCCGAAGTCCGTTTGCCCCGGAATCGATCCGCGATGCCGAAGGGGGATCTACGTTTCCGAAGGCGGACGCCGGATGAATCAGGGTCGATCCGCAAGGCCCCATACCATTTTCCTTTGATTCCGTCTAGTGCTGTGTAAAGTCTAAATCCTTACAAATTCTGAAGTCCGTTTGTTCCGGGATTGACCTCCGATGCCGAAGGGAAATTCACTTCCCCGGAGGCGGAAACCGGATGAACCGGGGGCGCTCCCCGTACAGTCTCAAGCAAAGATTGAGACTGTACGGAACACTAGTGAAGGCGGCTTTTGGCTGTTCGGCCGCTGTGTTTGAAGCGTGGTCCGGAATGGAAATCGACGTCTCGGGGCGAGAGGTCTGGCGGGAATCCGAAGCCGACTTCAATCTGGAGGAGAGAACCAGGACGGATCGCAGTTCGGGAAAATATTGTCCGCCCGGCGAATGGCAGCAAAAACTTTCGGATCGGCCTTGCCTCCGGCAAGCATGTGATCGAGCGCCCAGAAGCGGTTCAGATGATCGTTCAGGCGGCGGCGGGCGTAGTCGGGGCTGGTCCCGGTGCGGATGATGAAGGGCCAGTCCGAAGCCTGGGCAAGCATCAGTTCCCGGAGCATCTGCCTGACGATTTCCGCCGGCGTCGGATCGGCGGCGTTTCCGGTCTCCCTGTCGTCCCCGCCGACCGCGGCAATCGCCTCGCTCAGCCGATCCGCCGCCTGGTGCAGCCCGGGGATGATGTCCTGGTTGGACGGATTGATCCAGAATTCATAGGTGCCATCCCCTCCCCAGCTTGACCCGGCTGGAGTGGCGCATTGATTTTCCGGATAGCTCCAGAGGTACTCGGCGGGCGTCAGGCACTTCACCCGATCCTGATCGTAATGCATTTTCCGGAAGACGTAGTCGAGGAACCAAGGGCCTTCGAACCACCAGTGGCCGAATAATTCGGCGTCGTAGGGGGCAACGACGAGAGGGGGGCGGTCCAGGCCGGGTGCCAGACGCCCAACCTGCCGGATACGGTTTTCCAGGAAATGCCGGGCATGCGCGGAAGCCTGTTCGCGGGCGGCGTCCGGATCGTATATCTCCTTTTCGCCGCCGCGGCGGGAAGTGATCCGGCTGAACTTGAGGCCGGTATTGACGCGGATGCGCCTGTCGACGAGGAATTCGGCCAGACTGTCCTCGGGAAGCTCGAAACCGAGATCGCGGTAGAATTCGCGGTACAACGGATGTCCGGGATACCCCTCCTCCGCCGACCACACCTGTAGGCTCGTCTCCCGATCCCGTCCGAAAAAGGCCACTCCTTCGCGGCTGCACACCGGCGCGTATACCCCCCGTACCGGAACGCGGTCGGCATTCTCCACTCCATGGGTATCGAGAAAGGTGTAGCTGAAGCCGGCCTTGGCGAGCAGGCGCTCAAGGCCGGGGTAATAGGCGCATTCGGACAGCCAGATTCCTTCCGGCCGCGAACCGAAGATATTTTCGTGGCTGTCGCGGGCCGCCAGAAGCTGCGCCATCACCGCGGCGGGATTCTGCCGGAGAATCGGGAGAAAGCCGTGCGTGGCGTTGCAGGTGATCAGGTCCAGGTGGCCGAAGCGGACGAGGGAGGCAAAGGCGGGAGCGATCCGCCGGCGGCATTTCGTTTCGAACCAGTAGAGGGCGTCGCGGTAGAAGTCGGCGTGGAAACGGGCGATCCGCCGGCGCTGCGACGCGATCGGCGACCCCGCCTCTTCCCGATCGGCCAGCCGGATCACTTTTTCGAGATGTCGGGCGAAGCGATCCTGAAGCAGTTCGTCCTCCATCATGGCGACGAGGGTTGGAGAAAAGCTGATAAGCAGCTTATAGCCGACGCCGTCGTCTTCCAGGCGGGAGAGCATCCTGAGAATCGGCAGGTACGTCTCGGCCATGGCCTCGAAAAACCAGGTCTCTTCGAGAAAATTGTCGTATTCCGGG
>JAITKH010000061.1 GCA_031278535.1 Planctomycetota bacterium
CCGTGGCCGAAACGTTGGGCCGCGAAGCTCCGGTCCCCCTGGAGATCGTCGGCATCCAGGATACCTTTGCCGAGTCGGGCGACTATGAAAAACTCCTGGAAAAATACGGCCTTTTCCCCGCCCGGGTGGCCGAAAGGGCGAAGGCGATCCTGGCCCGCAAGAAAAAATGAACGAAGGGTTTCGGCGTTGTGTTCCGCCCGGCCCCGGCGGACCGGGGTTTCTTTTCGAATTTTACGTAACGTAAGGAGCAAGGCAATGAATGAACCCATGCGCAAGTACATGCGGGTCGGTATCGTCAACTTCATGGCGTTTCCCGCCACCATGAAGGGCGAGGGTCCGATCATCGAGGCAACCCGCGCCATCTGCCGGGACGACTATTTCGACGTCATCGAGGTCACCTGGATCAAGGACCCCGAAACCCGGAAACAGGTCCGGAAAATGGTCGAGACCGCCGGACTCACCCTCACCTACGGAAGCCAGCCGAGAATGCTCACCACCGGCTCCAACATCAACGATCTGGACGATGCCAGGCGCAAGGCCGCCCTCGATTCGCTCAAGGCCGGGATCGACGAGGCGTACGAACTCGGCGCCAAAGGCTTCGCCTTCCTTTCCGGAAAATACCAGGAGGAGACCAGGAAGCGTTCCTTCGACGCGCTCCTCGATTCCGCCTCCCAACTCTGCGAATACGCCGCCGCCAAGGGGGACATGCCCGTCCTTCTCGAGGTCTTCGACTACGATTTCGACAAGAAATCCATCATCGGGCCGGCGCCGCTGGCTCGCAAGTTTGTCGACAAAATGAAATGCAAACACCATAATTTCGGCTTGATGGTCGACCTGTCGCACATCGTGCAGATTCACGAGACCATCCGCGAAAACATCCTGCCCATCGCCCCCTACGTCCGCCACGCCCACATCGCCAACGCGGTGATGAAGCCGGGCGCTGAGGCGGTTGGGGACATGCATCCCCGCTTCCAGTTCCCCAACTCCGAAATCGGCGTTTGCGAGGTGACGGAATTCCTCCGCATTCTTTTCGACATCGGCTACCTTAACGACAGGGAGCCGCCGATCGTCAGCTTCGAAGTCAAGCCTTGGGGCGACGAGGATCCCGAATTCGTCATCGCCAACGCCAAACGCACCCTGAACGAGGCATGGGCCAGGCTCTGAGGAGTTTTTTTCGCGTATCCGCCCCGATTCGGGCGGATTTTTCCGGACTTTTGCAAAAAGGAACGTACGCCATGAAAATCGTAGTCTTGGACGGCTATACCCTGAATCCCGGCGACATTGACTGGGAAGGCTTCAAGAAGTTGGGCGAGTTCGTTTGTTATGATCGCACTACCACCAAGAAGGAGGAGTCGGCGAAGATTATCGAACGCATCGCCGACGCCGGGGCCGTCATCATCAACAAGACCCCGATAACCCGAGAAATTCTCGACGCCAAGCCGCAAATCAAGTATATCGGCGTCCTCGCCACCGGCTACAACGTCGTGGACATCGACGCCGCCAAGGAAAAGGGGATCGTAGTCACCAACATCCCGACCTACGGCACCACCGCCGTGGCCCAATTCGTTTTCGCCCACGTCCTGGAGTTCTGCCACCACGTGGCCCATCACGCCCAAACCGTGAAGGACGGGCGCTGGGCGAAGTCGGAGGATTTCTGCTATTGGGATTATCCGCTGATCGAACTGGCCGACAAGACCATGGGCATCATCGGCTTCGGCCGCATCGGGCAAACGGTCGCCAAAATTGCCGTCGCCTTCGGCATGAAGGTCCTGGCCTACGACGAATACGTCAACAAGTCGCTTGAGACCGACTCCATCAAGTACGCCCCCTTGGACGAAGTGCTTTTCCGCTCCGACGTCGTCAGCCTGCACGTCCCGTTGTTCGACTCCACCAAACACATGATCAACAAGAACACGATTGCCAAGATGAAGGACGGCGTCATCATCATCAATACCTCCCGCGGTCCGCTGGTGAAGGAGGAGGACATGGTCGCTGCCCTGGAGAGCGGCAAGGTGGCCGGCTACGGTTCCGACGTGGTGGAGGTGGAGCCGATTCTCCTCTCCAACAAGCTGCCCCAGACCAAAAACTGCCATATCACCCCGCATATCGCCTGGGCGCCGAAAGCTGCCCGCATCCGGCTCATGAACATCGCGGTGGACAATCTCGCCGCTTTCATCAAGGGCATCCCCGTCAACGTGGTGAATAAGTAACGGCGGTTGCGTCGCCTCCGTCATCCAGGTCTGGAAGCCTTCGGGGGTTTCCAGGCCTTTTTCTTGGAAAGGACGGCATGGAAGATACGGGCCGAGGTCTTTTCCGATGTTCCCGGCCGCTCCGTTGGCTGATCCTGGTTGTTCTGACCGCATCCCTGGCCTTTCTCCTCGTTTCGCTTCGATTCCCGGCCGGAATGCTTATGGGGGCCATGGGCGCGGCGATTGCCGTCGCCCTTTCCGGAGGCAAGGTGGAGATTCCCGGGACCGTTTTTTTTCTTGCCCAGGGCCTGGTAGGCTGCCTGGTCGCCAGGTCCATAACGCCTGACACCTTTTCCAGCCTGGCCCGGCATTGGGTGTTTTTCGCCGCCATGGTACCGTCGGCTTCGGCGTTCGGCCTCGCTCTCGGTTGGCATCTCGCCCGGAAACGCATCGTTCCCGGCGTCACCGCCCTGTGGGGAACCTCCCCTGGCGCCGCCCTTCTGATGACCGTAATGTCCGAGAACTTCGGGGCGGATTCGCGGCTGGTCGCCTTCATGCAGTACCTGCGCGTTCTTACCGTAACCCTGTTCGCCGCCTCCCTGCCCCTGATTTGGGGTGTTGGCCAGGTGCTGCCGCTGTCCTCCGGCGATCCCGAGGAATTCGATGCCGGATCGATTGTCCTGGCGTTGACTCTTTCGGCGGCGGGCATGGTCATCGGGAAACGGTTCAATTTCACCTCCGGATCCATGCTGTTCCCCATCCTCGTCCTGCCCATCCTTTCTTTTGCCGGCCTGCCCGCCATCGGGCTTCCCTGGCAGTTGTATGCCGCCTCCTACTGCGTGGTGGGCTGGAGCGTCGGAATGCGCTTCACCCGTTCCATCGTCGTCTATGCCCTCCGTTCCCTTCCGCGCGTCTTCGCCGCCATCGTCGTCATGATTGCGGCCTGCGGCCTCCTGGCCTGGCTGTTCGTCGCCTCGACCGATATCGATCCGCTCACCGCCTTTCTCGCTTCCTGTCCAGGCGGCATGGATTCGGTGGCGATCATTTCCGCTTCGATGGGCGGCGACGTGCCGCTGGTGATGGCGGTACAGACCGGACGTTTCATCTTTGTTCTTCTCACCGGCCCGGCCCTGGCGGCTTACCTGACCCGGCGCATGGACAACGAAAGCGCCGGGCACGGGAGAAGCGGAGAGGACGGCGCCGAGCGTTTTGCGCCGCCGGGGAAATGAGAGCGGGACTTCCGGCCAGGCCGGAAATCCCGCCGGGAAACAGGTTCGCGATTGTTTGCCGGGGAGGGCAATCAGCGCTTGTCGCCGGACGAAGCCAGTTTCTTGAGGGACTTTGCCCGGGCTTTTCTCGCCTTGGTGCGCTTTTTCTCCGCCACACGGATGGCCTTGGCGCGTTCCTTCTCGCGTTCCCGATCCTTGCGTTTGGTTTTTTCCGAAGGTTTTTCATAATAGGAATGCTTGCGCATATCGCGAGTTAGGCCCTCGCGATCACAAATCTTCTTGAAGCGGCGAAGCGCCTTGTCAAGACTTTCGTTGGGTTTGAGCTCCAAACGAATCAATGGTTTTCACCCCCTTCCGTCTGTTTCTCGCAAGGCCGGCGCCTTTCGACGCAGGCTGGTGACAATAAAAAACCGATACACGAGATTTTATCGTAGGCCGGATGGCGCGGGAGTCAAGTGAAAAATGCGCCGGGCAATGCCGCCACGGCCGGCGGCATGCGGCAATGGTTGTGTTTTTCCGCGACTTCTGCATAATTGCGTGACGTTTTGGTCCGGGACGACGGACAAGGCATGCGGAGTGGCGAGACCGCGGGGAAAAGGACGGCGACATGCCGGAAATGAGTGAAGTGAGGGATGCGATCCGGGAAGCGGAGGGGAGAATCGCCGCCCTGCGGAAATCCCTGGGCGCGGACGAGAAGGCGGGACGCATGAGGGAGATAGAGGCCCGCATGGCCGGGCCCGGTTTTTGGGACAACCAGGATGCCGCCATCGGGGAAGTGGAGGAACTAAAATCCCTCAAGTCCATTGTCGATCCGCTTCTCGACGCCGCCCGACGCGGGACCGACTGCCGGGAGCTTTTCGAATTGGTGGAAGCCGACAACGACGCGGACGGCCTGGTCGAGGTGGCGGCCGACGTCGGAAAACTCCGGAGCGATCTGGCCGGCCTCGAATTGATGGCGCTTCTCTCGCGTCCGCATGATCGCGAACCCTGTTTTTTCAGCATCCACACCGGGGCCGGGGGCGCCGACGCCTGCGAATGGGCGGAAATGCTCCTGCGCATGTACCTCCGTTTCTTCGAACGCCGGGGGTGGAAGATCCAGGAACTGGATTTCCAGCCCGGCGAGGAGGCCGGCATAAAGGGGGTCGAACTCCGCGTCGGCGGTCCCTTCGCCTGCGGCTATCTCCGGGGCGAGATGGGGGTCCATCGCCTGGTGCGGATCAGCCCCTTCTCCGGCAAGCGCGAGACATCGTTCGCCGCCGTGGATGTCGTGCCGGACTACCAGGAAGAAATCAATATCGTCATCGACGAGAAAGATCTGAAGATTGACACCTACCGGGCCGGCGGAAAGGGCGGGCAGCACGTCAACAAGACCGATTCAGCCGTCAGGATCACGCATCTGCCCACCGGCATCGTGGTGGCTGTGCAGAACGAGCGTTCCCAGCACAGCAACAAGGAGACGGCCATGAAGATCCTGAAGGCCCGGCTCAAGCGCCGGGAGGAGGAGGCCAGGGCGGCCCAGGCCAGCGCCCATAACGCCGGCAAGATGGAGAACGCCTGGGGGAGTCAGATTCGCAATTACGTCATGAACCCCTACCAGATGGTGAAGGATGTGCGCACCGGCGCGGAAACCGGCGACATCGGCAGGGTTCTGGACGGCGATCTGGATCGATTCGTCGACGCCTACCTCAAATGGGCGGTGGTATGATGGCGGTTGCGGGCCGATGAATTGTCCGCGGCCGCATAGATAAGGAAAAGGACCAGGCATGAACGAGTTCGTCAAGCGGGCCGACCCCGAAACAGCCGCCATTCTCGACGCCGAACTCCGCCGTCAACGAAACGGTATCGAACTGATAGCGTCCGAGAATTTCCCCTCGCCGGCCGTACTCGAGGCCCAGGGATCCTGTCTCACCAACAAGTATGCCGAAGGATATCCCGGCCGCCGGTATTACGGGGGTTGCGCCGAGGTGGACAAAGTGGAGAGCCTGGCCATCAAGCGGGCCATGACCCTGTTCGGAGCCGAGCACGCCAATGTCCAACCCCATGCCGGGAGTCAGGCCAACATGGCTGCCTACCTCGCCCTGATCAACCCGGGCGACAGGATTCTCGGGATGGATCTGTCCCAGGGCGGGCATCTTACCCACGGCTACAAGGTCAACTTCTCCGGTCGCCTCTTCCAGGTCGCCTCCTACGGGGTGCGCCGCGACGACGAGCGCATCGATTACGACGCCCTTGCCGAAACCGCCCGTGGATTCAGGCCGAATCTGATAATCGCCGGCGCCTCGGCCTATCCCCGCGTCATCGATTTCGCCCGGTTCGCCGAAGTCGCCCGGGAGGTCGGCGCGTATTTCCTAGTGGACATGGCGCACATCGCCGGACTGGTGGCGACGGGATTGCATCCGAACCCAACGCCGTACGCCGACGTCGTGACCACCACCACCCACAAGACGCTCCGGGGACCCCGCTCCGGGATGATTCTCTGCAAGGCCGAACACGCAAAAAAGGTGGATTCCGCCGTTTTCCCCGGACTCCAAGGCGGTCCGCTTATGCATGTTATCGCCGCCAAGGCCGTGGCCCTGGGGGAAGCGGCGACACCGGAGTTCAAGGAGTACGCCCGCCGGGTGATCGAAAACGCGGCCGCCATGGCGGAGGAATTCGGGAAAAACGGTTTCCGCCTCGTTTCCGGCGGTACTGACAACCACCTGATCCTGGTGGACGTCCGATCGCGGGGCCTTTCGGGCAAGGAAGCGGAGGATGTCCTGTCGAAAGTGGACATCACCGTCAACAAGAACCAGATACCTTTCGACGGACTGCCGCCCGTCACATCCTCCGGAATCCGCCTGGGAACGCCGGCAGCCACCAGCCGCGGCATGGACGCCGCCGACATGGCCGAGGTGGCGCGGATCATTTGCGAGGCGCTGGAGGCGCGCGGGGACGCCCGGCACCTGGAACGTCTCCGGGAAAGGGTCGGCGGGCTGTGCCGAAAGCGCCCCCTCTACCCGGAACTGGGACAGGGAAAGGATACGCCGTGACAAGACCCTTTCAGACACCGCTGGTGATCTACGGGCGTTCCGCCAACATTCCCGCCGGGGAGGATTTGTATGTCCGGTTCCTGGGGGCGTGGGATTTCGAATGGATGGAAGGCGGGATCGCCTCCGACGAAGGCCGCGTCAAGGGAGAATGGCTTTTCTCGCGGGTTCTCGACAACGGGGAAATGCATGACATTTTCATCTGCCCGTCCCGGGAGGAACGGCTGGCGAGGCCCTATCCCGAAGCCGAATACTGCACCGCCATTCGCACGTACGTCCGCGAAAAAAGGTGCATGGAGGCCGTCTACCTGCGGCGCGGCCTGCCTATCAATTTCGAAACCAGGCTCGACGCCAAAGGCGACATCTCGTTGATCATGACCAACGTCAGGAATTACGCCATGGTCTGGAAATTCGCCGACATCACCGAAAACTCCTTTCACTGGATTAACGAAAAGAGCTGGGACGGAGGCAGGACCTGGGTTGTGCAAGGCGAGCTTTTCGCCGTCCGCCGCAAATGAAGGGAACGCCGCGGCGCTTTGCGAGGAAGGGTGGAGCATGGGGAAATTTGTCATTGCCGCTCTCGACAACATCAAAGGCGGCGGCTTGCGGTTGCTTCGCAGCCACTTCGGAGAGGACGGCGTTGTCTCAGGGGGCGCTTTCAGCGAGGACGAGTTGATCGCGAGGATTTCCGGCTTCGACGCCCTGCTGATCCGTTCCGCCACCCACGTCACCCGACGGTCCATAGAGGCGGCCGGGGCCCGGCTCCGGATCATCGGCCGGGCCGGGGTCGGAACCGACAATATCGATAAGACGGCCGCGACCGAACGGGGAATAATCGTCATGAACACTCCCTTCGGCAACACCGTCTCGGCGGCGGAGCAGGCCATCGCCCTCATTTTCGCCGCTGCCCGGAACACCGCCAGGGCGGATCGCCTGATGCAGAACGGAAAATGGGAAAAGAAATCTTTGATCGGCTCCGAAGTGAACGGCAAGACCCTGGCCGTCATCGGCCTGGGGAAAATCGGGCAGCACGTGATGCGGGTAATGCAGGCGGCAGGCATGAGGATCGTCGCCTTCGATCCCTTTTTCCCCGCCGAACGCGCCAGGGAACTGAAGGTCGAACTCCTGGACGATGTGGACGAGGCCCTGGCGCAAGCCGATTTCGTCACCGTCCACACGCCGCTGACGGAGCAAACCCGGAACCTCCTTTCGGCCGATCGCATCGCCAGGATGAAACCCGGGGCGAGGGTGGTGAATTGTGCGCGAGGCGGCATTGTCGACGAGGCTGCCCTGGCCGGGGCGGTGCGCGACGGCCGCGTCGCCGCCGCCGGCATCGACGTGTTCTCCAGCGAACCGATGACCTCGGGCCCGCTTTTCGGCGTGGACAACATCACTCTCACCCCGCACCTCGGGGCTTCGACCGAGGAGGCGGAGGAGCGCTGCGGACTCCAGATGGCCGAGCAAGTTATCGCCTATTTCCGGGAAGGAAAGATCGCCAACGCCGTAAACGTCACCTATTCCCCAGATCCGAGCCTGTCCGCCTATGCCGAGTTGGCGGCTGCAATGGGTCGCATCGCCTCTTTTCTGGTGAACGCCCCGATCACGGAGGCGGATGTGCGGGTGGGGGGCGGCTTTTTTGCCGACAAGGACTGCGGCGTTCTCCGCTGCGCCGCCTTGAAGGGAATCCTCGGCGGCTATGGAGTCGAGGGAGTCAACGACATCAATGCCATATTCCTCGCGCAACAGCGGGGCATCCGGTCCGAATTGATCCTGTCGCCGGACGGTTCCGAACCCCCCCGGGTGGATCACATCGGCCTGCTTGTGCGCGGAAAGGCCGGCGGGATTGCGAAAGAGACGTTGCTGGCCGGCACCGTGTACCAGGATGGGCGCAAACGCCTCATCCAGATCGACGACGCCGACATTGAGGTGCGCCTGGATAACCACATGCTTTTCCTTCGCTATCCGGACAAGCCGGGCGTCATCGGGCGCGTCGGGACGATCCTGGGCGACCGGGGCATCAACATCGAAAATATGCACGTGGGCATTCTCAAGCGGCTCAGGAAGGCGTCGATGGTGATCGGCCTTGGTTCCGCCTGTCCGGCCGACGTGCTGGAAACCATCCGCGGTGACGCCAAGCTGGAAATTGAGCGGATTTACAGCGTCAATCTGCTTGACTGACGCGGGCTTTTCGCCGACGCCCGCTCCTGAAAATCCCCCCCACCACCGGTTTCGCGGGCGGCGGCCTGGAATCTGACGTCGCCGACGCCGGCGATTTGCTGGCTGCCGAATCCGTCGTCGGAACCGCGTATAGCCGAGCGCTTCCACAAGTCCACGACGCTTCTGGAAATACCGGGCGTCACCGGATCGCAAATTTCTGATCCGTTGCCAATCCCCGCGTCTTTCCGTATAATAGCGGGCGGCTC
>JAITKH010000077.1 GCA_031278535.1 Planctomycetota bacterium
GGAAAACCAACATTGGCATAATTCCGATAATAGTGGAGATCGCTTCCGCATATCCCGCCGGCCGCCAAGGCAACCCGTACCCAACCGGCCTCAAGGGGCACCGCGACCCGCTTTTCCACCGCGATCATTTCCTTTCCGGAAATGACCAGCGCCCGGTATTCCATGCCGGCCATGCTCATGATTCTCTCCTTAACAATCTTGCCAGTTCATTTTTTCCGGCCTATAAAAAAGCGAATGCTGCCGGAAAAGACCATTTCCCCGGCAAATCAACGACGCGGAATATCGCGCCCCGTCTTTTCCGTATTTGGCCTACATATAGTACAACAAGGCGCCGGCCGCCGCAAGTCCGGAAACAACGGCAAGGGCGATTTTCCAGAAACTCCAGGGGCGATTGCCCGCCGCCTCGCCGGTCTGGGCATTGATCATGAAGCGATATGCCGTCCCGCCATAGGAGTAAGCCGAAAGCCAGACCGGCAGGAGGATATGCTTGAAAGTGACGCCGGAATACCGGGTGTCCATCGAATCGATTCGCTGCTCGTCGCCGCCGATGTCCCGCCGCACCGCCTCCTCGATGGCGGGACGCATCCTGGACTTGGCATCGGCGAAACCATCCTTGAGCCCGATCCGGTAGGTCTCGGTAACGAAGCCGGAGAGAAATTCCTCTCTGAACGGCTTCAAGTTATCCAATCCCCAGGGTTCCAGGCTGTCCTGCAAATCCTCGGGCAGCGAACGCGAGGCCGGCACCAGCACGTCGTCGAAGGGAACGGCAACGGTTCCGGCTGCGCGGCGCCAGCGGATTTTCCGCAGTTGGCGCGGTTCCAGGCTCCGCCTGCCGTTTCTTTCCACCGTCACCATCACCGTCTCGTAGTAGGCGTCGCCGCGCTGTCCCGCATAGTTGGTCGAGGTTTGGGCATCATAGGTCCAGTACGGCATGTAGATGCCGTTCATGGCCTCGGATCTGGTGGCGCGGCGGCGGAAATCGTTCGGGGCGAACCAACGCGAAGCTATCCATTCGCGATAGGATTGGAGCGCCTTTTCCGCATTCACCACAAACGGGAGAAGCGCCTGCACGTTCAATCTGAAGCTCTGGCGGTTCTGGACTGAAAGGGGGCTGCCGCAATAGGGACAGCGATCCGCGCTTCGCTCCCCGGCAACGGTGGTGACGGCGCCGCAAGCGCCGCAACGGGCCGCCTCGGCCACCGGCGCCGCCTCCGCGGCCGATTTCTCTTCCGTTTCCAGGGCGGCGAGAAAATCGTTCTCTTTCAGGTAGCCGTCGTCGCCGGCATCAAGGGGGATGTCGTTTTCCGTGCCGCAATAGGGGCATTTGAGGTGCGCGGTCCCGGGTTGGAAGGTCAGGGAACCGCCGCAATGGGAACAGGGGAACTGTCGAACGCCGCCGCTTTCCCCCCTCCCGTCCGGTTTGGGATTTCCGTCTTCGGCTGTCATTGGCGGCGCCTCTCCATCAAGCCGGAGGCAAGGGCGGCGGAACGGCGGCGAAGAGCCCGGAGATTTCCGCCAGATTCGACGCCTTTTGCCAACTGGCCATGCCCTGTTTCCAAAGGAGGGTATCCTGGGTCAAGGCACCGGAAGCGATTCGGGCGGCAAGGGCCGCTTCGTCGAACGGCCCTTCGCTTTTGCCGTTGATCCCGGCAAACCAGGAGGCGCCGGGCAAGGGCGGCGGACCGCCCGGGGCGGGCGCTGGAGCCGGCGCCGGCGCGGAGCCGGGGGCGACCGGCTGGGCGAAGGCGGTCTGCAGATTGCCGCCGACCATGCCGCCGAGATTGACTCCGGCCAGCATCCCCATCATGTTGCCGGCCGTTCCCGGATTTTTGGCCGCATCCCCAAGGGCGTTGGCGGCCTGGAATTGGGTGTATTTGCCCATGTCCCCCAGGATGCCCATTTGGGAGCGCTTGTCGAGCGCCTGTTCCACCTCCGGCGGGAGGCTGATGTTTTCGATCAGGAACTTGTTGAGGGTGATTCCGTATTCGTCGAAATCCTTCTGAAGGATGTTTCGAAGGAAGTCGCCCATCTCGTTGTATTGGGCCGCCAGATCCAGGGCGGGGATTTTCGCCTCTCCCAGGGCGTCGGCGAAGCGGCTGACGAGGATGTTCCGGAGTTGGCCGGTGACATCCTCGGAGACCAAGACCGGATTGGTCCCGGCCATGGTGACGATGAATTTGCCGGGATCGGTGACCGAGAAGGCGTAGGAACCGAAGGCGCGGAGCCGAAGCGGCCCGAACTCGGCGTCCCGGAGCATGATGGGATTGGCCGTTCCCCACTTCTGATCCGTGAACTGGCGGGTGTTGATAAAATAGACGTCGCACTTGAAGGGCGAGTTGAAAGCGTACCGCCAACTCTTCAGCGTGGTGAGTATCGGGATGTTGCTGGTGGTGAGTTCCACCCGCCCCGGCTTGAAAACGTCTCCCAATTCTCCCTCGTGGAGAAATACGGCGGCCTGGCTCTCGCGGACAATCAGTTGGGCGCCGTTCTTGATTTCATTGTCTCCCCGGGGAAATTTCCACACCAGGGTGTTGCGGGTGGCGTCAATCCATTCGATGACGTCGATGAACTGGCCGAAAGCCTTTTCCTTGATGCTGTCGAGAATGCCCATTGCTCTTCCCTCCATCGCGACCGGCCCCGTCCTCGGGCCACCGTTTTCCAAACCGCCATCCCCGAAGGGCACAAGTATAGCGGGAACCCGAATTCGCGGCAAACGAATCCCGGCGGCGGCCGCCGCTTTGACATGGCCGACAAAAGCGGAACGGAAGCGCCTAGTGTTCCGTACAGTCTCAATCTTTGATTGAGACTGTACGGGGAGCGCCCCCGGTTCATCCGGTTTCTACCTATGGGGAAGTGAATTCCCCTCCGGCATCAGAGGTCAATCCCGGAACAAACGGATTTCAGAGCCTGTTGACGAATTACGCCGCTTTGTTTTCTCCTGTTCTCATTGTCAAATAGCGGAGCATGTTTTTGGTCATGGCGATACGCATGATGTTTTCGGCCGTGTCGTATC
>JAITKH010000401.1 GCA_031278535.1 Planctomycetota bacterium
AATGATGGTGCGCCTGGCTGGGCAGAGCATCCATCCCGCGACGAGACGGATGAAGATGATGAAGGCAGGTTTGGTGAAAACCGGTCCGGGTACGCTCAAGAATCCAATGACCTGTGGAAGCTCTGGCATGGCGACCTCCTTTTACAAGGCGTCTGTTCAACACCAAGTAAAGGAATCGCCATGCCATTTTTCAACCTTTGCCGGAAATTACAACCACAAAATTTCCAAAAGTCCACTTGCACAAATAGCTTATAAACCGGATCAACGATCACGACGCCATAGCCGCCCAGCGGTAGAGCGTTCAGATTGCCAATGTTCAACCCCAGACCCCGAAGGTGCATAAAATCCAAACGTCCAGCAACTTCGTCTGGTTCAATCTCCATGCTGTGCGTGATGTTACAGCTTCGGGTTCTTCGGAAGAATTTATGGGTGATTTGTGACGAGTCCCTCCCTCGGCCTCCGGCTCCAGAGCTTTTGGGATCGCTGAATCTGCTGTCTTTTGACACTGGTTGGTTTGGCATGATGGGATGTCGTTATGGGAATCGGAGGTGACTAAATGAAAGGCGCATCGCGATTATATTATGGCGTCAGACGTTTGGATGATGAATTGCGAGAGCGGGCTTGCCGTTCGCACCTGTCCTGTCTCATGCGGAGTATGGGATTCGAAGCAGTCTATCCCAAGCCCCGGATATCCATGCCGATGCGCCAAAAAGCGAACGTTTTTTTGACAGGTTTTTGCCAACTGCTCGGCGCAATTCGGCTCTTCGCTTGAACTTCGCAAGAAGAACCGCCACCAACTTGTTTCTTTGGTTCCGACTGATATGATTGACCCGGAAATATCGTATTGTACTTGACAACATCTGGACGCGACATCAGCCAAATCCACTGGGACGGAGCCGATCTCGAAATGGATGGAGGATAATTGCGAAAGCGACACAGAGGCGATTATGTTCAGATCGACCGGCGGCGTCCTTTTCATCGGGGAACCACGGGGGAATGGAATTTCACGCCTGTCGACCGGCATGCCGTCAACCGCGCATCCAGTTCCCTACTCCGGCTTCTCCGATTTTCCTCCGGTTCCCGCCACCCGCCTTTTCAAGATCCTTCCCCGTTTCGAACCCGCTTTGACGCTTCGGCCGTTTAGGCGATCCAACATCACTTTGCCGGCCTTGAAACTGACGTTCTTCCTGGCGGCGGCCATAACCACTTCGCCGGTGCGCGGATTCCTAGCTTTCCTCGCCTTGCGGGATTTGACAGTGAAAACGCCGAAATTGCGCCATTCCAACCGCCCGTTTTTTACCAATTCCTCCACAATCCGGTCCAGCGTTATTTGCACGACCTGTTTAACAAGTGTCTGCGTTAATTTCAATTTGGAGGCGATTTCCAGTGCAATGTCGTTTCTGGTCATGGCAGTCTCCTTTCTCCATCAATTATAGAAGTATTCAGGTGTTATACAACAAAAGGTTTCCGCCACCGCAGCCTTTCCAGGAGAAAGATGGGGGGGGGGGGAGGGGGGGGGATTTTTGTTCCCCCCCCTTTCAGACCGTTATGCCGCCAGCTATTATCCAAAACAAGGGGGAGACCGGGCGCTCTGTGCAGTCTATTTCAACCTCTCGCGAAGAGAGGCAAGTTCCTGCAACAATTCGGCGGGGAGCCTATCCCCCAGGGTCTTGAAGTAGTTCTCGACGCCGTCGCACTCCGCAAGCCATTCCTGCTTGTCGATGGCAAGCAGTTTGTCGATGACGCCGGCGGCGAGATTGAGTCCGGAAAGATCGAGATCCTCTGCTTTTGGCATGTTCCCAATCGGGGTCTTTGCGGGGGAGACTTTGCCGGCGCGGCGGTTCAGAATCCATTCGAGAACGCGCAGGTTGTCGCCGAAGCCGGGCCACATGAACTTGCCGTTCTCGTCCTGGCGGAACCAGTTGACGTGGTAAATGGCGGGGGGATTCGGTATTTTCTTCCCCATTTCCAGCCAGTGGCGGAAATAATCGCCCATATTGTAGCCAACAAACGGAGACATCGCCATGGGATCGCGGCGCACTTCACCCTGCTTCCCGTATTGGGCGGCGGTGCGCTCCGAAGCCATGGTGGCGGCTACATAGGTGCCGTGCTGCCAGTTGAACGATTCGTAAACCAGCGGCGCCAGCCGGGCACGGCGGCCGCCGAAGATGAAGGCGCTGATCGGCACGCCGTCGGGATTGTCAACCTCGCTCGAGACGCAGGGGACCTGCTTGATGGGAACCGTGAAGCGGCTGTTGGGGTTTGCAGATGGAACGGGCTTGCCGTTCTCGTCCTTCATGCCCGGGCGCCAGGGTTTTCCGGTCCAGTCGAGAGCCGAAGTCGGAGCCGGATCGTCATGCCCTTCCCACCAGACGGTCTTGTCGTCCTTAAGGCATACGTTGGTGAAAATGGTGTTCTGTCGCACCGCTTTCATCATGTTGGGATTGGTCTTGAGACCGGTGCCGGGGGCGACGCCGAAGCAGCCCGCCTCGGGATTGACGGCCCAGAGACGGCCGTCCTTGCCGATCCGGAGCCAGGCGATGTCGTCGCCGACTGTCCAGACCTTGTATCCCTTGGACTTCATGCCTTCGGGCGGCACCAGCATGGCGAGGTTTGTCTTGCCGCAGGCGGAAGGAAAGGCCGCGGCGACATATTCGGTCCTGCCGTCCGGATATTCGATTCCGAGAATCAGCATGTGTTCGGCCATCCACCCTTCCTTCCGGCCAAGCCAGGAGGCGATGCGGAGGGCCAGGCATTTTTTGCCGAGCAGGACATTGCCACCGTAGCCGGAATTGACGGACCAAATGGCGTTGTCTTCGGGGAAATGAAGAATGCGGCGCTTGTCGATGTCCAGTTGGGCTTTGGAATGGAGGCATTTTGTGAAGTCGCCGTCCTTGCCGAGGATGTCCAATATCTTCTGGCCCATGTGGGCCATGATGCGCATGTTGAGAACGACATAGATGGAATCGGTCAATTCTATTCCGTATTTGGCGAAGGGGGAACCGACCGGGCCCATGGAAAAGGGAACGACGTACATGGTCCTGCCCTTCATCGATCCCTTGAAAAATTCACGCGCCTCGGCGTATCCGTCCTGGCGCGATTTCCAATTGTTGATGGGGGCGGCGTCCTCCTTTCTATCGGTACAGATGAAGGTGAGGTTCTCCGTTCTCGCCACGTCGTTGAGGGCTGTCCGGTGATACACGCATCCCGGCAAGATTTTTTGATCAAGCTGGATCAACTCGCCGCTGGCCAACGCCTCGGCGGTGAGCTTTTCCGCCTCCTGGATACTTCCGTCACACCAGTAAACCGCGTCGGGGCCGCACATTTCGGCCATTTCCCCGACCCATGCCCGCATCGTCGCGTGTTCTGTACTGCCTGCCATGCCGTTCTCCTTAAAGCGCCGAAAGCAACGAGATAAATCGTCCGGGCCGATGTCAGGCCCGCATCGTACGATTATACGGAGCGGATCGGGAAAAGCAATCCCGAAACGTCCGGGAACCGAGCTTTGCCCGAAAAGCAGAAGCTTCTTGACAACTGCCTTATAAGACGGTATGTTTTGATACTTATCGGGAAATTTGCGGCGGACAGTTCCTTCTCCCGGACAAGGTGGCGCGACGCTATGGCTTTCTTACGACGATTCATCACAAGCATTAAAACGAAACTCATTCTCAGTTTTCTAGTCGTGTCCTTCATTACAATGGCCGCCGGGATCACCAGCATAATACCCATGCGCCGCCTGGAGTCGTCCCTCGGCCGCATCGGGTATGGCAATGTCCGGCTGCTTATCCGGATTTCCGACATCAAGGAAGCCCAATCGCGCATTCTTGCCGGGGAAAGGACGCTCCTTATCCGCAATCTTTCCGACAGCAGGATACGCGCCCAGAATTACGAGGCGATTGTCTCGTCACACCGCGAGGCGCTGGAAGCCTTTGCGGATTTCGAGGCATTTGATCTGACGGAGGAGCAGAAAGCGACCTGGAACGCCTTCCGCAAGGTGTGGGATGAATGGGAAATCAAGCAGGGCGAATTCTTGAAAATCCTCCAGCGGCAGGAGGGACTTATCTCCGAAGGCGGCGTATCGGTCCGCCAACTGGAGCGGGTGTCGAATCAGGCGTTTGATCTGGCCTTTTCCGAACTCGAGGATTTTCGCGTTTCGGCCGTGAACCTCCTGGATAAACTGCTCGACATGATCCAGGACAATGCCATCGAAGCGGTACGCGATTCGCTCACAGCCGCCAAGAACAGCATTCGATGGCAGACGGTGTTCATGATCGCGTCGTTCCTCGCGGCGCTGGGCCTTGGCATATGGCTCACCAATCGGATTTCCCGCCCCATTCTCCAGGGAGTCCGGTATATAGCCCAGGTGGCGGAAGGCAACATCCGCATTGACGTCGCCCAGAATTTCTCGGCGGCGGACGGCGAAATTGCCCTTCTCTCGAGCGCCATCCAGAAGCTGATCGACACCCAGCGCCAGGAAGTCGGCGTTTTCAAGGCTCTCGCCGGCCGGGATTATACCTGCACCATCCAGCCCCGATCCGAAATGGACGAGTTGGGACAATCAGTAGCCCGCATGATCCATGTCACCAACAAGACACTGTTGCAGGTCAACCAGGCGGTGTACCAGGTCACGTCCGGGGCGAACGCCATCAACAACGCCAGCCAGACCATGTCCCAGGGGGCGATAGAGACGGCCGCTTCGCTCGAGGAGATATCCGCCTCCATCATGCAAATAGGCGAGAAGACCAAAGCCAACGCCGCCTCCGCCGACGAGGCCGACAAACTGGCGACTTCCAGCCGCGAGGCGGTCAACAACGGCTACGAGGCCGTGGCCCAGCTTATCGCCGCCATGCGAGACATCCAGGTCACCAGTACGCAAATTGCTTCGGTGGTGAAGCTCATCGACGACATCGCCTTTCAGACCAATCTCCTCGCCTTGAACGCGGCGGTGGAGGCGGCCAGGGCCGGCAGGCACGGCCGCGGCTTCTCCATCGTCGCCGATGAAGTGCGCAGCCTTGCCGGCCGCAGCGCCAAGGCTGCCAAGGACACGTCCCAGATGTTGGAACAGACGGTGATAAAACTCGACAACGGGGCGGTTTTGGCCGAACACACCGACGAAGCGCTGCGCACGATCGTGGAGAACGCAGTCAAGGTGGAGGAACTGTTCCGGGAGATCGCCAAGGCGTCGAACGAACAGTCCCTGGGAATAAGCCAGATAGCCAGCGGCCTCGCGCAAATTGATCGGGTCACCCAGCACAATACCCTTACCGCAACCCAAACCGCTTCTACCGCCACTACCCTCCTCGAGCAGGCTGAACGCCTCCGGGCCATGATGGAACGTTTCCGCCTGAACGACCGGGGCGACAGGAAGCCGCTCATGCGGCGAATAAGCCCATTGCCGCAAAACGACCCAATCCGCTGGGTATTGCCGACGTCAAACCCGGAACGGGACAAACCGCAAGCTTCCATTTGATTCGGCTGTCTGGTTCCTGATCGCCCCGAAAGGAGGACGAGCATATGCTCGGTGCGATAATCGGCGATATTGCCGGCTCGCGGTTTGAGTGGAACAATATCAAGACGAAAAAATTTGACTTTTTTACGCGCCGCTGCAAATTTACGGATGACAGCGTGATGAGCCTTGCCGTGGCAAAGGCCCTGCTCGATTGCGGGGACGACTATTCCACCCTTGGCGAGGCGGCAATCGCGTCCATGCGAAATATTGGACGCCTGTATCCGAATTGCGGTTACGGCGGCATGTTCAGGCAATGGATATCTTCGAATGTCCCAAAGCCCTACGGCAGTTACGGCAATGGTGCGGCAATGCGGGTATCCGCCTGTGGTTTCGCCGCCAGGACGATCAAAGAGGCCATTATGCTTTCCCGAAAGGTGACGGAGATTACCCACAACCATCCAGAAGGCATAAAAGGCGCGGAAGCGACAGCCGTCTGCGTTTTCCTCGCTCGCGGCGGAAGAAACATGCGCGAAATCCGCGACTGTGTGAACGAACGGTATTACCCGATGGACTTCACGCTTGACGGAATCCGCGATAGCTATGCTTTCGATGTAACCTGTCAGGGTACCGTACCGCAGGCGATTATGGCGTTTCTTGAAAGTTTTGGTTTTGAGGATGCCGTCCGCAACGCAATTTCAATCGGAGGCGACAGCGATACGCTCGCCGCTATCGCCGGCGGCATCGCCGGGGCCTGCTACGGAGTGCCTGACGATATCCACAAACGCGCAGTGACGTTTCTCGACAAGCGCCTGCTGAAAATCCTTACCGATTTTCAGACTTCTTTCCCCGCCCGCGCCGAAAAAGAAAGCGGGCGGCAAGACGATCGAGACGAACGGGAGCAGGGATATGATGGGGCTGCGGAACACTAGTGTTCCGTAACGTCTCAATCTTTGATTGAGACGTTACGGGGAGCGCCCCCGGTTCATCCGGTTTCCGCCTACGGGGAAGTGAATTCCCCTTCGGCATCAGAGGTCAATCCCGGAACAAACGGACTTCGGAATTTGTAAGGATTGAGACTGTACAGACCACTAGAAGGTTTCGCGCTTCCTTTATCCATATCCCTTTTATCCATATCCCTTTGGAAGTTTTTACTCCGGCCCTGCAATGCGATTGAGAACGTTTCTTTTTGAAAGGAAAATGCATGGGTGGCGTCGATTCGGGAATTTTTATCAGGCACAACATCCTCGGCGAATGGGCGAAAGCCATGCTTGTGAAGGTTGGCGTCGCGGATGCCGACGCGGGTATTGTCGCCGATTCTCTCCTCGCCGCCAACCTGCGGGGCGTCGACACGCATGGCGTCACCCGAATGCTTGGCGTTTACGTCAAACGCATCGAGGCGGGCGTCATGAATCCCGTTTCGCGGTTGGAGATTGTCAGGGAAAAAGCGTCGACCGCCCTTATCGATTGCCACAACTCGATTGGCCAGCTTGGCGCACGTTTCGCCATGCAAAAAACCATTGAAAAGGCCGGAAAAACCGGCGCCGCCTTTGTTGCGACCACCCATTCCAACCACTACGGAGCGGCCGCCTATTGGGCGATGATGGCGCTGGAGCACGGACTGATAGGGTTTTCTTCCGTGAACGCGCCCGCGACCCTAGCCCCAACCGGCGGATGCCAGGCCGCATTCGGTACCAATCCCTTTGCCATCGCCGTTCCCGCCGGAAAGGATATTCCTTTTGTGCTTGATATGGCGACCACCCTGGTGGCGCGAGGGCGCATCGTCCTCTATGCAAAGCAAAACAAGGAATTGCAGCCTGGCTGGGCTTTCGATGCCCGGGGCATCCCGACGACGGACCCTCAGGTGGCGTTAAAAGGTCTGCTTGCGCCAATGGGAGGGTACAAGGGATACGGCATCGCCTTTGCGGTGGATATCCTGAGCGGGATCCTCACCGGATCGAATTTCGGGAAACATTTTCCCGGCATGCTGGCGGAAAACCTTGAAAAGCCGACCGATGTGGGCGGTGTTTTTGCCGCCATCAATATTGAAAGCTTTATGGAATCGGGCGAATTCAACGCGCGGATGGAACAGGCCTTTGCCGAAGTGCGCGGCTGCGCCAAGGCGGAAGGCGTCGAGAGGATTTACACTCCGGGGGAAATCGAATACACGGTGGCGAAAGAGCGTGCGCAAACCGGCATTCCATTTCCACCCGAGATTCATAAGGAATATATTGAACTGGGACAAAGGCTCGGAGTTCCTTTTCCCGAAGCGTAGTCCGCGTCTCCTCATGTTTTTCTGTCGGGTGCCGATCCGTCGTTCGAACCGCCTGTACCAAGCGGTTCGAACGCGTCGTTTCCGGCGGGAGAAGCGCCAAGCCGGGACTTGCCAGCCGACGGGATCGGGACCTGACGACAAAGATCGGCGCAGACCCCCCGCACTCACAACCCGATCAGGTTGGGGAATACCAGGCTGATCTCCGGAATGAAGGTCACAAGCACCAGGGCAATGAAAAGAAAAACGTAAAAGGACAGGGACTGCCGGATCAGCTTGTCCATGGGAATGTTGCATACGGTTGAAATGCTGAAGAGGCAGACCCCGTAGGGCGGAGTGGTCAGACCCAAGGCCAGTCCCACCACCACCAGCACCAGGAAATGGGTGGGATCGATTCCCATTTTCAAGGCGATCGGCAGGAACAGCGGGGTGAAGATGAGGGTTGCCGGAGTCGCGTCCACCACCATGCCGATAAGAATGATCATGAGAATGATCGCGGCCAGGAAGCCGTATTTCCCGCCCGGAAGATTGAGAAGCACCGCCGCCATGAAATCGGGGATGTGCTCGAAGGCCACGATCCAATTGGCCACGGCGGAGGAAGTGGCGATGAACAGGATGGCTGCGGTGAGGATGCCGGCCTCGCGGAGAGAGTTCCAGATGTCACGGAGGCCGAGTTTCCGGAACAGTACGAGATCGATGAGGAGTACATAGAACACGGCCAGTCCCGCGCCTTCGGTAGGGGTGACATATCCGGAGAAAATGCTGCCAAGGACGATGAGCGGGGCGAGTATGGCTGTCCAGCAGGTCTTGAGGCGGCTCCAGACGTTGCCCCACGAGAAGGGGATGTGGGTGCCGTAGTTGTGCCGCTTGCAGATGACGTGATTGGGAATCAGGAGCAGCACGGTGAGGAGCACGCCCGGAACCAGTCCGCCGGCCAGGGCGCGGCCGACCGACTGTTCGGTGGTGGCGGCGGCAAGGACCAGGAGCAGGCTCGGCGGGATGACGACCGACAGGGTCGAGGAAGTGAGCGTCACCGCGCCGGCGTAATCCTTCGGGTAGCCGTCGTCCATCATGCGCGGCACCAGGATGGATCCGAACGTGGCGGTGTCGGCCAGGGACGATCCGGAAATGCCGCCGAACAGCATGCTGCCGACGATGTTCACCGCCCCGAGGCCGCCCGGCATCCAGCCGACGATCGAAGTGGTGAAGTCGATCAGGTTCCGTCCGACCGTGCCCCGCGACATCAGGTTGCCGGCGAGGATGAAGAGCGGTACGCAAATCAGGACGAAGGAAGTCGAGGCTTCGCTCAGCAGGCGAGGGATGATCTGCGGGTTCTGGACCGGCTCGAACCAGTAAACCACGGTCACCGCCGAGAGGCCGAGGGCCATGGCCATGGGTGCGCCGATAAAAATAAGGATGCAGGCGACACCTACCATGGTCAGGGTCATCACTGGCAATTCCGGCATTTTTCTTTGTCTCCCGGGGTGTCTGTCAAGAGGGGCTTTGGATGTGCGCCTCGCCGCCAGGCGGCTCCCCTCCCGCGTCGCCGGCGTACATTGTGAAACGGTTGGTCAGAACCTGGTATTGGCGGATCAGCAGCCGGAGTATTCCGGCAAGGCAGCCGATCAGCATGGGCAGCCTGGCCCAGAAATAATTGATCCTGAGAATGGGAGTGGCGCTGTTGAAGCGGACATAGCGCTGCATCAGGCCCCAGGTGAGCCAGGCCATAACCGCGAGATAAATAATGAACAAGGCGTTGTTGACCAGCCCCATGATCTTTCTGCCCCGGGGCGGCAGGCGCCTCACCGCCAGATCGAACCCGATGTGGCAGTCCTGGCGAACGAGATCGGAAGAGCACACG